>NZ_JAGPXV010001017.1:0-1181 GCF_018070405.1 Micromonospora sp. D75 | reverse complement strand
TGGCTCTTGAGCCAGCGGGCCAGCTTGCCGGCGAGGGTCGTCTTACCGGAGCCCTGGAGGCCGGCCAGCATGATCACGGTCGGCGGGTGCTTGGCGAACTGGAGCCGCCGCCCCTCGCCGCCGAGGACGTTGATCAGCTCCTCGTTGACGATCTTGATGATCTGCTGGGCCGGGTTCAGCGCCTGGGAGACCTCGGCGCTGCGCGCCCGCTCCTTGACGTTCGCGATGAAGCCCTTGACCACCGGCAGGGCGACGTCGGCCTCCAGCAACGCCATCCGGATCTCGCGCGCGGTGGCGTCGATGTCGGCGTCGGTGAGCCGGCCCTTGCCGCGGAGCTTGGTGAAGATCCCGGACAGGCGGTCACTCAAGGTGTCAAACACGCGAACATCCCGTTTGTCGTTTTCGGCGGGCACATGCTGGCGGGCCGATGGTCCAGCCCACCGTTAGGGTAGCCCGCCGCCCGCACCCTCGCTCCGGCCCGGCCGTCCACGGGCCCGCGCCGCTCGTCGGCCGGGTGTTAACAGGGGTCCCTTCCTCTACCGGAGGCGTTAACAAGGGGCCCTTCCTTACACGGCGGCGAGCACGGCGGCCTCGATGCGCGCTCGTTCCTCGTCCGGCGGCCAGCCGCCGACCAGGTAGAAGGCGTCCACCACGTCGCCGCCGAGCGTGGAGATCCGGGCCGCCCGCACCTGGGCGCCGGCCTCGTCCAGCGCGCAGGTGACCCGGTACAGCAGCCCGGCCGCGTCCGCGGCGCGCAGTTCCAGCAGCACCGCGTCGGTGGCCGCCTCCCGGTGCCAGACCACCCGGGGCGCGGCGCCCTGGCTGCGGGCGGCGAGCGCCCGGCCACGCAGCCGCTGGATCACCGAGACGTCGCCGCCGACCGCGCGGCGCAGGTCGGCGCTGAGCGCGATGGGGTTCGGCGCCAGCCCGTAGCGCGGCTGCACGCGGCACTGCACCAGGGCGCGGCCGTCCACGGTGGCGGCGTCCGCGGAGATCACCTCCAGGCGGTGCAGGGCCAGGCAACCGGCGACCGTGGCGAGCAATCCGCGCCGGTCCGCCGCGGCCACCGACACCCGGTCCTCCCCCAGGTGTACGACGGGCAGCGGCCCGGCCACGAGCGCCGGGTCGGGGGCCGGCGGAGCGGGCACCACGCCGGTGTCCAGGGTGGGGCGCACCCGGGC
>NZ_JAGPXV010001016.1:0-1182 GCF_018070405.1 Micromonospora sp. D75 | reverse complement strand
CGATGTACACCAGCTGCCAGCCCTGCCCGATGTGCACCGAGGCGATCAACGCCTCAGGCCTCGGCCGGGTCGTGTACGCGCTGTCCACCGAGCAGTTCGAGCAGGTCAAACCGGCCACCCCGGCGCCGCGCCCGGTGCGGTACGACGGACCGGCGCTGTTCGACGAGGCGCGCCGGCCGATCGAGGACCACTACTAGGCCATCGGCGCCGATCGGGTGGAGATGGCGGCTCGCCGAGCCGGTGTGGCCCATCTGACCGGGGGCTCGCTCCGGCGCTGCTGACCAAGGTCGACGCGACTGAGCTGCTTCACAGCCAGGCGTTCGGAACGGGCACGAGATGGCGGGAGACCCGCCGGCCGTACGGCTGGCCCGTCACCGTCGCCTGAGGACTCGGGCGGGTGGCAGGCACCCCGTACGGTCGGCGGGGTGTTGTTCGAGCCGGTGACCGCGGAGTTCTCGTTCCTCGACGACGGGAACGAGCTGGTCGGCGACTTCGTCCGGCCGCCCTGGCCGGGGCCGTACCCGGCGGTGGTCTTCGTCGAGGGTTCCGGTCCCGGTGGCCGCGACCAGGGGTCGTGGCAGACGAGGCTGGCCGCAGCCGGCTTCGCGAGCCTCGCCTACGACAAGCCCGGTTCCGGAGCGTCAACGGGTGACTGGACCCGTCAGACCATGACCGACCGCGCCGACGAGACCGTGGCAGCGGTCCGGGCCGTGCGGAGCCGCGCGGACGTGCTGTCCGGCGCGGTCGCGCTGATCGGCGGCAGCCAGGGCGGCTGGGTGGCTCACCTCGCGGCGGCCGCTGACGACGGGATCGCGGCGGTGGTGACGGTGTCGGGTCCGGGCGTGAGCGTACGGATCCAGGAGGAGTACCGGCTCCGCCACCAACTCGCGGCGGAGGGCTTCAGCGACACGGACATCCAGCAGGCGCTTCTCCTGCTACGCGACCAGATCCGGCGGGTCCGGTCGGGCGACGACCCGGCGCGCGTGCACGTCGCGCAGGCGCACTGGCACGGCGCTTCCTGGTATCCGATGCTCGCCGGGACGACACCCGAGTCCATCGCGTTCATCGCGGGCATCGCGGACTACGACCCCGCCCCGGCACTGGCGGCCCTGCGCTGCCCGCTGCTGGCGATCTTCGGCGCGGACGACCTGCTCGTGCCGGTGGAGGCGAGTGTCCGCGCGA
>NZ_JAGPXV010001015.1:0-1185 GCF_018070405.1 Micromonospora sp. D75 | reverse complement strand
GACGGCTCAGGACATGTGCCGTGGGCGCTGATCGTCATCGGCGTCTCCGGCGGCCGGATCACGTCGCTCAACAACTTCCTCGACGTCGACCGCCTGTTCCCGCTGTTCGGGCTGCCCGACCGGCTGGAGGAGGGCGCCGGCCAGCCCGAGCAGGCCGGCCAGCTCGCGTAGGTCGTCGCCCGCCCCGCGTACCTCCAGCCCCCAGCCGAAGCGGCGCGCGGTCAGGCGCAGCCGCGCCAGCACCTCGACCGTGACCAGGTCGGGCGCGGCGACAGCGGACACGTCGCACACCACCACGCCCCGGTCTCGGCCGCGCAGCGCCTCGGCCAGTTCGGCGCAGCGGGCGGCGATGTCCGCGCGGGTCGGCGTCCCGCCGGCCAGGGAGAGCATGTGCGTGATCACACGCATTGGACCGGCGTACGTCCCGGCTCTCATCGGTACGCGCGTGCCGAACCGCGTGCAGTTACATCGACGTTAACTGCTATACCAATCATCGGTGCTCGGCTATATGATCCCGGTAGTTCACCCCGAAGCCTCACGAAACCGCAGCTCCCCGCACCCCTCGGGTCGAACTCCGCAAGCCAGGTGCCCCGCATCGTCGTGCCTGGCGACCGCCCGGCGTTGCGGTTCAACCTGCCGGAAAGGTGGGAACGGATGACAGGGATGCCGTCCTTGGTCATCGGCGTCGCGTCCTCGTCGGCCGAGCGACGGCAGCTCGCCCAGCTGCTCGGCGGCACCGAGGCGTTCCTGATCGTCTCCAGCGTCCACCAGGCCCGCCGCTTCCTCGACCTGGTCCGTCGCACGTCCGGCCCGCCGCCGTCCGGCCCGCCGCCGTCCCGGCCGCAGCCCGCCGGTGAGCCGCCCGCTCCGTCGTCCGGCGCGTCCTCCGTCCCGTCGTCCGGGCTGGAGCTGGGTGTCGACTCCGACCGGCGGGTGCTGCGCTGGCGGGAGCGCGAGGTCGGGTTGACGCCGCTAGAGCACGACCTGCTGGTCTGCCTGGCCGGCACGCCCGGTCAGGTGTGGACGTACGCCCGGCTGCACCGCGCGGTCTGGGGCAACGACCACCTGGGGCGGGGCTCGGACATGCACTCGGTGGTACGCCGCATCCGGCGCAAGCTCGCCCGCCTCAACGTCCCCGCCACCATCCACGCCGTCCGAGGCGTCGGCTTCCGCCTGACCCCACCC
>NZ_JAGPXV010001014.1:0-1186 GCF_018070405.1 Micromonospora sp. D75 | reverse complement strand
GGCCGTCTCCGTTCCGGCCTGCTCCGCGTTCTCCGCCTTCTCCGCCGTGACGGTCTCGGCGTCGAACAGCCAGCACGCGGCCCAGTGCCCGGGCGCGTCGTCGACCGGGATCGGCGGCGGCAGGTCGGTGGCGCAGCGCGGCATGGCAGCCGGGCAGCGCGGGTGGAACCGGCAGCCGGCCGGCGGGCGGATCAGGCTCGGCGGCTCGCCGTGGCCCCGCTCGCCCGCCGCCGCGCCGTCGCCGCCCGCGCCGGTGATCCGCTCCGGGTCCGGCGCCGATTCGATCAGCAACCGGGTGTACGGGTGCGCCGGCCGCTGGGTGACCGTCTCGCTGTCGCCGCCCTCGACCATCCGCCCGGCGTACATGACGATCGTCTCGTCGGCGAAGTAGCGGGCCGAGGCGATGTCGTGGGTGATGTAGAGGATCGCCAGGTCGAGCCGGTCCTTGAGGTCCTGCAGCAGGTTGAGCACGCCCAGGCGGATCGACACGTCCAGCATCGACACCGGCTCGTCGGCGAGCAGCACCTCCGGGTCGGCGCCGAGCGCCCGCGCGATCGCGACGCGCTGGCGCTGCCCGCCGGACAGCTCGTGCGGGAACGCGTCGAGGTAGCGCTCCGGCGGGGTCAGGCTGACCCGGGTCAGCAGGTCGGCCAGCGCCTTGTCCAGCCCGTCCGGCCCGGTCCCGGCGTTGCCGTGGATGCGCAGCGACCGGGTCAGGTGGTAGCGGACCGTGTGCACCGGGTTCAGCGAGGCGAACGGGTCCTGCAGGATCAACTGCACCCGCCGCACGTACGCCCGGAACCGGCGTCCGCCGCGTACCCGGGTCGAGCGGCCGTGCAGCCGGATGTCGCCGCCGGTGCGCGGGTAGAGCTGGGCCAGCAGCCGGGCGACTGTGGACTTGCCGGAGCCGGACTCGCCGACCAGCGCGGTCACCCGGCCACGGCGCAACTCGATCGATACGTCGTCGACGGCGTGCACCACCGCCGGGGTCCGGGAGAGAAGGTCACGCAGCCGCCGGCGGACGGGGAAGTGCTTGGTCAGGCCGACGGCCTCCAGCACCACCTCGTCGGCCGGCGCCGGTGCGCTCTCGGTCAACGTCATGCCGAATTCCTGTCTGGGGTTGCCGGTAGCGAGGGGCGGGCGCCGCCGGCCCGGCCGGGCGCTCGTGGGCGGGCCGGCGCCGCCG
>NZ_JAGPXV010001013.1:0-1191 GCF_018070405.1 Micromonospora sp. D75 | reverse complement strand
GCCACATCAAGCCCACCGCCGCGGCCACAAGTCCATGATCGACAGGGGCTGGGGTCAGCGGAGGAGGCGGAACAGAAGCAGGTAGACGCAGAACAGCGACGGGGAGACCAGCGCGCAGATCACGAAGCCCAGCGGCACGTACCGCCCGGTCGTGGCCTCACCGCCGGCCAGCGCCGGGCGGCCCCACCGGGCCAGCACGACCTGACCGGCCACGAAGGACAGCAGCGGCACCCCGGCGCAGGACAGCGCCGCCACCAGGTCCAGCCCGGCCACCGGCACCGGCGACCCCACCAGCGCGACAAGCATCAGCAGCGAGCCGACGAGCGCGCAACCGCCGTACACCGCGACCGCCCGGGCCGGCGCCGACCAGGTCGGCAACAGCACCGGCGTGCGGGCCAGCGCGTCGGCCTGCTGCCCGTACCCGTCGGCCTCCCCGGCGAGCCGCTCCGCCGCAGCCAGCTCCGCCGCCGGGTCACCCGCCCGCGGCGCCACACCCGGAGAGGGGTACGCCCCGACGCCCGCCTGCCCCGGCGCGGCGGCTGCGCCGCCGGTCACGCCGTCCCCCGGCCCGGCGCCCGTCCGCCCGCCCGCGTCCTCCCCCCGCCCGGCGCCCGTCCGCCCGCCCACGTCTGCCGCCTCCGGCGCGGCCGGTCCGGCGGCCACCGCAACCGCCGGCGCCGGTACCGAGGTCATCGGCGTGCCGATCGCCTGGCCCAGCCGGTCCAGGTGCTGCCCCTGGGCGACGAGCCGCTGCCCCAGCTTGTCGACGGCGGCCTGCAGGCCACGGCGGCGCTCCGCCTCGGCCGCGATCTCCCGCTCCCCGCCCCGCTGCCGGGTGGACAGCTCCCGCAGCAGCGCCGCGTACTCGTCGAATCCACTCATGGGACATCACTCCCCGCGGCGAACGGCACGATCAGCGCGGTGCGGTGCTCGTGCCGGTCGACGAGCAGCGCGCGGCCCTCGCGCGGCACGTACGCGAGGTCGTGCACGCCGAGGTGCAGGCCCAGGTCGGCGGCGGGCACGTTGAGCGCGACCAGGCCGGTGACGTCGTCGCGCTGCCCGCTGCCGCCCAGGTCGTCGGCGAGCCGGCGCAGCCCGCGCCACCAGCCGAGCACGTGCACCCCGCGCGCGGGCCCCTGGCGCAGCACGGCGCGCAGGTCGTCGTACCCGGAACGGAACGTCGCCGGGTCG
>NZ_JAGPXV010001012.1:0-1194 GCF_018070405.1 Micromonospora sp. D75 | reverse complement strand
GATCGCGTACTGCTGGTTCACCGGAACCACGACGGCGAGCGGCAGGCGCAGCCGCGCCGCCGTCCACAACGCCTGGACCGAGTAGTGGAACGAGCCGTCGCCGACCACCGCGACCACCGGGCGGCCGCGCCCGGTGTCGCGTTCGGCGAGCGCCATGCCGACCGCCGCCGGCAGCCCGAAGCCGAGCCCGCCGCTGGCCATCGTCAGGTACGAGCGCGGCCGCTCGATCGGCAGCCGGCGGCGCAGCGCGGCCAGGTTGGACGGCGACTCCTGCACCAGCACCCCGTCCGCCGGCCACGCGGCGGCGAGCGCGGCGAACAACGCGTCGGCGCTGGGCGGGTCAGCCTGCTCCGGCGGGGCCGGCTGCGGGCGCGGTGACGGCGCGGGACGGTCGGTCGCCGGCAGCCGCTCGCACAGCGCGGCCATGGTCAGGCGGGCGTCGCCGAGCAGGCTGTCCCCGACCGGGGCGCGGGCCGCCTCGTCCGGGTCGTCTGTGACGTGCAGCAGCCGCGCGTCGCCGGGCAGGTAGTCGCCCGGCACGTGCGGGTAGTAGCGGAACACCGGCGCACCCACCACCAGCACCACGTCGTGGCCGCGCAACGCCTCCGACAGCGGCCCGATCGCGTACGGCAGCACGCCCCGGAAGTGCGGATGCCGCTCGGGGAACACGGCCCGCTCCGGGGCCGGGGCGGCCCAGACCGGAGCGGCCAGACGCTCGGCCAGCGCCACCGCGTCCGGCCAGGCGTCCGACCGGTCCACCGCCGCGCCGAGCACCAGCGCCGGGGCACGGGCGGCGGCCAGCGCGTCGGCGAAGCTCCGCAGCCGGTCCGGGTCCGGCGCGATCCGGGTGGCGACGGTACGCACCTGCGGCGGCGGGTCGGCCGGGCGGTCCCAGTCGTCCATCGGCACAGAGAGGAAGACCGGCCCGGCCGGTGGCTGCACCGCCGAGGCGTACGCCCGCATGAAGGCCGCCGGGATGTCCTGCGCGCGGGCCGGCTCGTGGGCCCACTTGACGTACGGCTGGGCCAGCTCGACCGCCCGGGGGCTGGCCAGGCGCGGCTCGATCAGCAGCATCTCGCGGGTCTGCTGGCCGGCGCTGACGATCAGCGGCGTCCGGTTGTGCCAGGCGGTGACCAGGTTGCCCATGCCGTTGCCGGTGCCCGGCGCGGTGTGCAGGTTGACGTGCGCGGGCCG
>NZ_JAGPXV010001011.1:0-1197 GCF_018070405.1 Micromonospora sp. D75 | reverse complement strand
GTGGTCGCGGCCGCAGTCCGGCTGCGGCGACCACGGGTACGGCCCTCGGTCGCCTCGGCGGCGGGCGCCTGCTCGGCGGGGCGCGCCTCGGCCCGCTCCTCACGGACCTCCGCGTGCACCTCCTCACGGGCGGGAGCAGCAGCCGCGGCCGCTACCTCGGCGCGCGGTCGAGGGGTTCCGGCGGCGGCGCCGCCCTGCTGCCGCTCGGTGATGGCACTGATCAGCTCGCCCTTGCGCATGCGGGCCGTACCAGAGATGCCGAGCGACGCGGCCAGGCTCTGGAGCTCCGGCAGCAGCATGGCCGACAGGCCGGTGCCGCTCCGGCGGCGGCGCGTGGGGGCGGCGGTGGTGGCATCGCCAGCGACGTTGGAAACATCCGACGTCACGTCGGTGGTGTCGCTCAATGGATTCCTTCCCTCGATAGGCCGGAGCTGCCCGGAGTCGTGGAGCCAGGTGGCCGGGCGGCCTCGGTGCACCCGCCTCGCATGGACGCGTCGCGGGAGTCTGTGACACAGCAGCCGGTGGTTTCCCGACTCACCACCATCGGTGAGCAGGTCTCGCCGCCTGCGGCGACCTGTGGAAACTGCGGTGCGGCGTGGGCCTTGGGCAGGGGTGACGGGCTGACCGCCGAGAGCTTCGGGGGTGCGCCGAACCGCAGGAAGATCGCATGCTTCGCGGCTGTGCTAGGTCTAGAGCGTAATCAACTCTTCCGACCTGCGGCAACAGGGCCCCGCTCGGCGGGTACGAAGACGGTCGGGCGCACGGCCGGCGCCACCGGCAGCGACACCGCCCGCGCGCCGCCCGGCTCCGTCCAGGCGATCGTGAAGCCCCCGAGCAGGCAGGGCGCGACATTGTCCGGATGCCCCTCCAACTCGGCGGCCAACCGCAGCGCGGCGTCGTCGTCCATCCGCTGCTCGCCGTCTGCAACCAGGGCGCGGGCCGCCAGCACCCCGGCCACGATCGCGGCCGAGGACGAGCCGAGCCCACGCGCCTGGGGAATGCGGTTCTCGCACTCCAGCGCCAGGCCGGCCGGCTGCGCGCCGAGCACGTCGAAGGTGGCCCGCATGGCGGTCACGATCAGGTGCCGCTCGTCCGCCGGCAGCTCACCGGCACCCTCGCCGGTGACCGCCACTCGCACGCCGCCGCCGGTCACCTCGGCCGTGACGTCGTCGTGGCGGCCCAGCGCCAACCTGGGCC
>NZ_JAGPXV010001010.1:0-1201 GCF_018070405.1 Micromonospora sp. D75 | reverse complement strand
CCCGCAAACTCTCCCTGCGCGCCTCGGTGACCTCAGAGCTGGTCCTCGACGACGTCCGGCTGCCCGCCGACGCGATGCTGCCCGGCGCGGCCGGCCTGTCCGGGCCGCTGACCTGCCTCAACGAGGCCCGCTTCGGCATCGTCTTCGGCGCGCTCGGCGCCGCGCACGACTGCCTGCAGACCACAGTGGCGTACGCCCGCAGCCGGCAGATCTTCGACAAGCCGCTCGCCGCGTACCAGGCCACCCAGCTCAAGCTCGCCGACATGGCCCTGGAACTGGGCAAGGGGATGCTGCTGGCGATGCAGATCGGCACGCTGAAGGACGCCGGCACGCTGGACCACCGGCAGATCAGCCTGGGCAAGCTCAACAGCGTGCGGGAGGCCATCGCCATCGCCCGCGAGTGCCGGACGATCCTCGGCGCGGCCGGCATCACGCTCGACTACCCGGTGCTGCGGCACGCGAACAACCTGGAGTCGGTGCTCACCTACGAGGGCACCTCCGAGGTGCACCAGCTCATCATCGGGCAGACGCTCACCGGTCACGCGGCCTTCCGCTGACCGGCCGGGCCACCGGTGACCGCGTGCCCGGCCCGTGATCGGGCCGGGCACGCGGCCTACCGCTTGACCAGGTTGCGCAGCGCGGACAGCAGCGACCGGTGGCTGACCTCGGCATAGATCTTCTTGTCCGGTCCGTACAGAACCACGTACGGGCACTGCTGGTCGTCGCCGCCCATGGTCTTGTCCAGCAGCCGGCGGCCGGTCGCCACCTCGTACACCCGCAGGCGGTATGTGGCCTTGAGCAGCGTCAGCGTGTCCGGCTTCGGGTCGTCGTAGCGGCACTTGCGGATCGTCGCGCCGGTGCTGGTGCGGTCCAGGCAGGCGACCATCTGCACGGCCTTCGGGTCCTCCGACGCCCAGGTCCGCTCCACCCGCTTCGACAGGCCCTCGTCGTAGTAGTAGACCCGGTCGTGGCGCCGCGTGCCCACGTCGGTGCCGACGAGCAGCGCCACCGGGTGCGGCGCCGCTCCGGTGCGCTTCGGCGACTGCGGAAAGTAGAGGACCCCGTCGCACACGTCGTTGAGGTCGGAGATCTGCGCCGCCGGGAAGTCGCTGGGCTGCGGCCCGCGCGTCGAGGGCTCCACGCTCGCTGTCGCACCCGGAGTGGGCGTCGTGCCGGACGACCGCCAGGGCGTCACCGGCGG
>NZ_JAGPXV010001009.1:0-1202 GCF_018070405.1 Micromonospora sp. D75 | reverse complement strand
GGCCGGTGGCCAGCAGGTCGTCTTCGACGTGCCCGGCGGCTTCCTGTCGGTGACCAGCGAGGGCGTCACGGTGCTCGCCGAGAGCGCGACCCCCGCCACCCCGGCCCGCTGAGCAGACCCGCCGATGGAGATCGTCGAAGGGTTCGGAATCGGCGTAGCGGTAGTCGTCGTCGCCATTCTGATCCTCTTCATCCGGCGGGCCCTGTTCACACGTAGCGGTGGCACCATCCGGCTGAGCGTGCGGGTCTCCACGATCCTCGACGGTCGCGGCTGGTCACCCGGGTTCGGTCGCTTCGTCGGCGACGAACTCCGCTGGTACCGCATGTTCAGCTTCGCGCTGCGCCCCAAGCGGGTGCTCTCCCGCGAGGGGCTGGCGGTCGAGCGACGCCGGCTGCCCGAGGGCCAGGAACGCATGTCCATGCCGGCCGAGTGGGTGATCCTGCGCTGTACCAGCCACCACGCGCCGATCGAGATCGCCATGGCGCGTTCCACGGTTACCGGATTCCTGTCCTGGCTCGAGGCCGCCCCACCCGGGGCGGTCTCGCCGCGTCTGGCCTCCCAGGACTGGCCCGCCGCCTGACCCCGGCCGCTTGATCGACTCCACCTCCCCGAGGTGGCGGCACCCCGCACACCTTGGCCGGCTGAATCCGGCACCCGGTTCGCCCAGTCCGGCTGCCCCCGCACGACAGCCCTCACCTCGCCATCGATCTTGGAGTTGTGGCGCCCACGATGCCCGTTTGACGAGGTATGCGAGGCACCACAACTCCAAGATCGCCGGGGCTCCTAGGAGTTCGGGACGGGTTGCCGCCCCCCAGCTCCTGATGCCCCGCGCGATCTTGCACTTAGGTGCCCCATAAATCCGGGCGAATCGGGTGCCGCGAGGGCTCAAGGTGCAAGATCGCGCGTGCGGCCCGCGGACCCGCGGCGGGGCGGCCGCCTCGGGCCAGGCCTCGCTCCGAGAGCGTCGATCATGAACTTGGCGGCACTTGGTGTCCGTTATGTCGCCGCTAACCTCATGATCAACCCTGTGGCGGGTGCCCGGGGAGGCTTTTGTGGGGGTGATCAAGGGGTTTGTGTCCTCGTGGGTGCCGGAAAGGGCCGCAAACTCCTTGATCAACAGGGCGTAGGGCGAGGCGGCCGGGCCGGGGCGCGGTGGGGGTTTGGCGTGTGTGGGCGGGGTGTCGGGTTCGGGGGTGGTGGGC
>NZ_JAGPXV010001008.1:0-1208 GCF_018070405.1 Micromonospora sp. D75 | reverse complement strand
GATCGCCGAGATCCTGGACGATCCGGACGCCGACCCGGTGGCGCACCTGCGCCGGCAGCACGAGCTGCTGTCCGGGCGGATCGGGAAGCTCCAGGAGATGGTCGCGGCGATCGAACACGCGATGGAGGCGAGGACGTTGGGGATCCAGTTGACGCCGGAGGAGCGGTTCGAGGTGTTCGGGGACTTCGACCCGGACGAGCACGCCGAGGAGGCGGAGCAGCGCTGGGGCGGCACCGAGGCGTACCGGCAGTCGCAGGAGCGCGCGGGCCGCTACTCGAAGGAGGACTGGCTGCGCAACAAGGCGGAGAACGAGGAGTGGGGGCGGCGGTTCGCCGCGCTGATGGACTCGGGCGCGCCGGCTGACGGCCCGGAGGCGATGGCGCTGGCCGAGGAGCACCGGCAGCTCATCACGAAGTGGTGGTACGACTGCTCGTACGAGATCCACACCGGTCTGGCCGACATGTACGTGGCGGACCCGCGGTTCACCGCGTACTTCGAGGCGCTGCGGCCGGGGATGGCCGCGTACCTGAACGAGGCGATCCACGCCAACGCGATCACCCGGTCCTGACCGGGTGCGGGTGGCAGGATGGCCGGCATGCTCATCGTCGCCGGCACCCTCTACGTCGATCCGGCCCGGCGGGACGCCTACCTGGCGTCCTGCGAGGCTGCCGTCCGCGCGGCCCGGGACGCGCCCGGCTGCGTGGACTTCGCGGTCAGCGCGGACCTGGTCGAGCCGGGCCGGATCAACGTCTACGAGCGGTGGGAGTCCGACGAGCAGTTGCTGGCGTTCCGGGGCTCCGGCCCGGAGGCCGAGCAGGTGACGGAGATCCTCGGCGCCGAGGTGCACAAGTTCCGCATCTCCGGCGTCGAGGCCCCCTGACCGCCTCTAGATGAAGACGTCGAGCAGCAGGACGCCGAGGAAACCGACCACCGAGATGATGGTCTCCATCACCGACCAGCTCTTGATGGTCTGCCCGACGGTCAACCCGAAGTACTCCTTCACCAGCCAGAAGCCGGCGTCGTTGACGTGGGAGAAGAACAGCGATCCGCAGCCGATGGCCAGCGCCAGCAGCGCCACCTCGGGGGCGGCGAGCGTGTCGGCCAGCGGCGCGACGATGCCGGCGGCGGTGATGGTGGCGACGGTGGCCGAGCCGGTGGCGACCCGGATGCCGACAGCTACCAGCCAGCCGAGCAGCAGCGGGGAGAGG
>NZ_JAGPXV010000101.1:0-12695 GCF_018070405.1 Micromonospora sp. D75 | reverse complement strand
GCACCAGGGCCAACCCGGCCAGCGCGGCCGGCCAGGTCAGCGGCGCGAGCAGCCCGCCGATCACCGCGCCGCCGAACAGCAGCAGCAACAGCACGGTGAGCAGCCGCTCCACCTGCTCGGCGAAGTCGTGCAGCACGGAGTGGAACTCGTGGGTGCGCTCGGCGGCCCGGATCGCCCGGGCGGCCACGAACACGGCCAGGAAGCCGTACCCGCCGATCACCTCGACCAGCCCGTACGCGAGGAACGTCGCGGCCAGCGCGAGGAACCCCTCGGAGTGCCGGGCCAGCCGCAGCTTGCTCGGGGCGCGGAAGAACAGCTTGCCGAGCAGCCAGCCGACGAGCAACCCGCCGCCCACCCCGGCGGCGAGCTTGTAGAGCACGTCGACGGCGAACCACTCGCCGAGCCAGCCGGACGGCGCGAGCCCGGTGGTGGCGATCGCGATGGCCGCGTACACGAACGGGAAGGCCAGCCCGTCGTTCAGGCCCGCCTCCGAGGTGAGCGCGAAGCGCACCTCGTCCTCGGAGTCCTCCACGTCGGTCGGTTCGCCCACCTGCACGTCGGAGGCGAGCACCGGGTCGGTGGGCGCGAGCGCCGCGCCGAGCAGCAGCGCCGCGGCCGGCACCAGCCCGGCCCACCACCAGCCGAGCAGCGCCACCGCGGCGATGCACAGCGGCATGGCGATCGCCAGCAGCCGCCACGTCGACGACCAGCGGGCCCAGCTCAACGGACGGTCGATCTTCAGGCCGGCGCCCATCAGCGCGACGATCACGCCGACCTCGGTGAGGTGGGTGGTCAGCTCCGGCCAGCGCAGCGGATCCGGTGTGGGCAGACCGGTGGGCAGCACGAAGACGAGCATGCCGAGCCCGAGGAACGCGATCGGCATCGACAGCGGCCGTCGCTCCAGGACCCGGGGCAGCACCCCGGCCAGCAGCGCACCGACGCCCAGCAGAGCGAACGCGACATCGACCGGTTCCACGGCACCACCCTTCCGACGCCCGGCGGCCGGGCGGTGGAGTCCAGCAGTGCCCCGAAGCGGACCCGGCTAAGCCTGCGCGCGCCCGCCGGTTGACCGCCGCTCAGCCGAGCGAGGCGATGGCGCTGTCGGACAGGGCGTCCAGCAGCGCGGCCGGGTCGTCGTACACCGCGACCGCGCCCGCACCGGCCAGCTCCGCGCGGCCGGTGCCGCCGCAGGTCAGCCCGATGCAGGGGATGTCGAGCTTGCCGGCGGCGGCGACGTCCCAGACCGAGTCGCCGACGAACACCACCCGCTCGGCGGCCAGCCCCGACTGCTCCAGCGCGGCGACCAGAATGTCCGGCGCCGGCTTGCTCTCCCGCGCGTCAGCCGACGAGGTGACCGAGTCGATCACGTCGTCGGCGTCCAGCGCGGCCCGTAGCGCGGTCACCTCGTGCTCGGCGGCCGAGGTCGCGAGCACCACCCGCAGCCCGCGCTCCGCGCAGGCGCGCAGCAGCTCCCGCGCCCCGGGCAGTGGCGTGAGGCGCTCCCAGTACTCGCCGTAGAGCGCGTCGTGCGCGTCGCGCAGCCGGCCGTCGGCGTCCCGGTCGCGCTCCGCGCCGAGCAGGTGGTCGAGGAGCTTGTCCGAGCCCATGCCGATGGACCTGTGGATCCGCGCCATCGGCACCCGGTGGTCGGCCTGGCGCAGCGCCTCCCACCAGCTCACCGTGTGCAGGTACGTGGTGTCGACCAGGGTGCCGTCCACGTCGAAGAGGACACCGCGGCGCTTGTCGTCGGTCATGTCCGGCTCCTACCCGGCCGGGGCGTCGCCGACGCGCGGTCCGTCCGCCGGGATGAGGATCTCGAACCACACAGTCGATCCGCGTACGGTCGGGTCGGTCCCCCAGGCGTCGCTCAGCTCCTCGATCAGGCCGAGCCCACGCCCCCGGCTGCTGAGCGTGTCGGTCTGGGCGCGGGTCACCTGACCCCGGGTGCCCGAGTCGGCCACCGACACCAGCAGCCGCTCCGCGGACAGGTCGACCTCGACCCGGGCGGCGGTGCCCGCGTGCAGCAGCGCGTTCGTGGTCAGCTCGCTCGTGCACAGCACCGCCGCGCCGATCACCGCCTCGGGCACCTGCCACTCGGTGAGCTGCGCGGTCATCCAGTGCCGGACCCGGCTCGGCGCGGTCGGCTCGGCCGGCACCTCCATGCTCGCCGACCGGCTCGGCCGGACCGCGTACTCCACCGCGAGCACCGCCACGTCGTCCTCGGTGGCGCCCGGCACCGCGGCGGTCGCGACAGCGCACAGCGCGCGCGGGTCCCCGCCGGCCGCTCCGGTCACCGCCGCGCCCAGCCCCGCCATCCCGGCGGCCACGTCCTGCCAGCGGCGCTCCACCACGCCGTCGCTGTAGAGCAGCAGGGTGTCACCGGGGCGGAACGGCACGGTGGCGGTACGCGCCCGCCCGCCCAGGCCCAGCGGAGGAGCGGGCGGCACGTCGACGAACTCGGCCACCGCCGCGTCGGGTCCGGCGCGCCGGATCAGCGGCGCGGGATGCCCGGCGCTGGCCAGCGTGACCAGTTCCCGGTCCGCATCGATCACGCCGAACACCACTGTGACGAACAGCTCCTGGGTGCCGCCCTCGACACCGAGGCTGGCGACCAGCCGGTCCAGGCCGTCGAGCACCGCGTCTGGGCGAGGGTCGACCAGGGCGAGCGCGCGCAGCGCGGCGCGCACCTGGCCCATCCGGGCGGCGGCCTGCACGTCGTGCCCGGCCACGTCGCCCAGCACCACCCCGAGCGCGCCGGTGGGCAGCAGGAACGCGTCGTAGAAGTCGCCGCCGGCGGCGTTGCCGTCCACGCCCGGGTCGTACCGGGCGGCGATACGCAGCCGGGGCAGGTCCGGCAGCCGCTCCGGCAGCATGCTGCGTTGCAGCATCTGGGCGGTGCCGTGCTGGGTCTCGAAGCGGCGGGCCCGCTCGGCGGCCTGGCCGACCAGCTCCGCCGACGCGGCGAGCAGCGCCCGTTCCGCGGGGGACCACGGACGCGGCTCCCGGTAACCGATGGTGAGCGAGCCACGGACCACACTCGTGCGCAGCGGCAGCGCCGCCAGCGCGCGGATCTTCTCGTCGTGCCGGTCCGCCGCGACGCCGCGCAGCGGCTGGCCGTCGGCGGTGAACGAGGCCACGCCGCTGCGCGCGGACACCACCGCCGGCAGCGCCGACTCGGCGGACATCCGCCGCCACAGCGGGGGCAGCCGCTCGTCGGCCTCGTCGAGCAGTTCGCCGCGGATGCGGCGGACCAGCCGCCAGGCGCTGCCCTCGTCCACCGCGAACGACACCCGGTCCGCGTCGAAGGAGTGCAGGCAGTAGCGCAGCGTCACCCGGGCCACGTCGTCCAGGGTGAGCGTGCCGGACAGCGCCGCCGCGAAGTCGCTCAGGCTCTGCAACTGCTGGGTCAGCTGGGTGGTCTGCGCCGAGACGGTGAGCACGCCGACGATCCGGCCGGTGGAGTCGCGTACCGCGCAGTGCCCACGGGTGAACACGGCCGGCTCGGCCGGACCCTGCCGGTCGGCGGGCAGCACCGCCTCCCGCTGCAGGAACGGCTCACCGTGCCGGTAGACGCGCTCCAGCGCCTCGCCGGCGCCGGGATCACGCCACACCTCGGCGAACGCCTCGGCCGCCGGCCGGCCCAGCGCGTGCGGGTGCCGGTCGCCGATCAGCTCGGCGTACCCGTCGTTGTAGAAGACGACGAGGTCGTCGCCGAGGAGCAGCGCCATCGGCACCGGGGAGGCGAGCACCACGTCCATCACGGCGCGTACCGCCGGATCCCAGCCCTGCGGTGCGCCCAGCGGCGTGCCGGCCCACGGATGACCGGTCTGCGCGGGCGGCCCGTGGACGACGGGATCGGCGGGCGCTCCCGGTGCGGGGGCGGGCGGTGTGGGAACCCGACCGACGGTGCCTGGCATGACCGCAGCCTAACCGGAGCGTGGCGGGCTGGTTCCGATCATGCGTTCGTGGCGGGTCCCGGCTTCCGGCGGCGCGGACGTTCGGGCAGGTCACGGCCGGTTCGATCACCCATGTCGGGAAATTGGCCCGGTCCGGCTCGGAGTGCTGCCCAGGTCACCGGGTATGCGGGCGGCGCAGTTCACGCGACAGGAGGGACATCATGCCGAAAACCCTCGCGGTCGGGCAGGTCGACATCGGTGCGGCCTGGACCGACTTCTGGAGGTCGGTGCTGCTCTTCGTACCGCGAGCGATCGCGTTCATCGCGATTCTCGTCGTGGGTTGGCTCATCGCTAGAGCCGTACTCAAAATCGTGGACGCGGCACTGGAACGGGTCGGGTTCGACCGCGCCGTGGAACGGGGCGGTATCAAACGGGCCCTGGAACGCACCAAGTACGACGCCAGCGACATCCTGGCCAAACTGGCCTACTACGCGGTCCTGCTGTTCACCCTGCAGTTCGCCTTCGGGGTGTGGGGGCCGAACGCGATCAGCGACCTGATCCGCGGGGTGGTGTCCTGGCTGCCGCGAGCCTTCGTGGCGATCGTGATCGTGGTGATCGCCGCCGCCATCGCCAACGCCGTCCGGGACCTGGTCTCCGGCGCGCTCGGCGGGCTCTCGTACGGCCGGGTGCTGGCCGACGTGACAGCGATCTTCATCCTGGCGCTCGGCATCATCGCCGCGCTGAACCAGGTGGGTATCGCCACCACGGTGACCACACCGGTGCTCGTGGCCTTCCTCGCCACCGTGGCCGGCATCCTGATCGTCGGTGTCGGTGGTGGTCTGGTCAAGCCGATGCAGGACCGCTGGGACGGCTGGCTGCACCGGGCCGCCGAGGAGTCCCGGGCGATCCGGCAGCAGCGGCAGGCGCAGCAGGCCGGCCGGGGCGACTACGAACGCAAGATGGCCGACCGGGGCGGGCAGCCGACGCCGGCCGCGCCGCAGTCGTCGATGTCGGGCGCGGGTACGTACCGCTCCGGCGAGATGGGCGACGAGACGCAGCAGTTCCGCCGGCCGGGAGGCTGACGGCAACGGGTGACGGGGTGTCCGCGGGATGGTGGCGGGCGCCCCGAAACCGTGTCCGGGTCCGGCCGGCTGCCGGTCAGGCCAGGTGACGCGGGTCGAGTCCGCGGGCCAGCAGGCAGACCGCCAGCAGGCGGGTGAGCACCCAGTCCGGCGCGGACCAGTCCACCGGCTCGGCCGGCGGCGTCCAGCCGTGCTCCGCCGCCGCGTCGCGCAGCCCCTCGGCGTATCCGGCGAGCGCCGCCACGGTGAGCGGGTGGCGGTCGCCGCGGAGGCTGTCGCGTACCCCGGCGGCGTGCTGGTCGACCTCGGCGAGCAGCCCGGGGTTCGCGTGGGCCGCGGCGAGGCCGGCGGTGCCGACGGCGGCGGTCAGCGTGGTGAGGGTCGACCGCGCGGCCACTGCCGCGGAGCGGGTCGCGACCCGGTTGTTCGGCACGCGCATGGTGTCCGAGGCTAACGCCGCCCGGTGCGGACCGACCTCGGCCGACCGGCGGACTGCGGGGTCGTCCGGGAGAGCGGCCACGTCGTCCGCGGGGATTGAGTCGCCCGTGCGGGGGCAGAAGTCCGGCACGAGGAGCACGCAGCAGCCCCACGGAGGGACACCATGGGACATCTGGCCGACGGCCCGGACCGGGCGCACCGCCGCCCCGACGGGGTGAGTGACGCCACGGTCGAGGCGCTGGGCAGGCTCAGCGAGGCCCTGGAGTGCGTCGAGCGGGCACGCGGGCACCTCTACGAGCTGCATCAGCTGATCGGCCACGCCGATCTGATGCTCGACGACGCCGTGGAGATGTTCCGCCGCGCCGGGCACCCGGGCCTGGCCGAGCGGATCGACCGGGAGCTGCTCGGGCGTAACGTCATCGCCGGGCGGTGGACGTTCCAGATCGTCGAGGACTTCGACGACGGGTACTACGCGCTCTTCCGGGAGCTGGACCGGCAGGCCCGCGACGAGCTGGTCGAGGGCCGGCGGCACCTCTACGAGGCCGAGATGAAGGAACGCCGCCGCAGCCGGGGGATGCCGGGGCACGAGGCGCGCCCCGGCACACGCTGACTCAGTCGGAGGAGCGGGCGTCGGCCGGACGGCGGCGCGCGCCGTCGTCGGCGATGATCACGGTCGCGACCATCAGCGCGACCACCAGGCTGAACAGCCAGGAGCTGTCCTCGGTGAACCGGGCGGAGACCGGAGCCTGGATCGCGGCGAGCAGGAAGCCCAGCCAAGCGAGCTTGCGCTGACGGTTGGAGAGGAAACCGGAGCCCTGTTGCATCCCGAAAGTCTTGCGCGCGACAGGGGGAGTGCCGTCAGCCGTTCGGCCGATTCTGGATGGGCTGTCCGTTTTCCTGGCTGTCCGTACCGCACTTTTTGTCGTATCGGCCGAGCATGAATCCGGCGGCCACGGGCATCGGCGCGGGTGCCCGCAGCCGTCCGGGGATCACATGCTGTCCGGGCCGGTCCGCCCGATCGTCGACGGCCGGTAGGCCCGGTCCGCATCGGTCATCTCGCGCCGCTCGGCCTCCGGGCCGGCGCCCCGGTCCACCGCCTCCGGGCCGTGCCCGAACGCGGCCTCCTCGCCGGCGTCGTTGGCGGTGACGTCGTCGCCCTGGCCGTCCGTGGCCGACCGGGCGATGGCCTGGTCCAGCTCGTGCAGGGGAGTGCGGTCCTCGTCGCGCCACACGTGGCGGTCGTTGTCGGTCATTCCCCTGCGGTACCCGGACCGGATGATCGCAAACGGGCACGGCGACAGCCGCGGTCCCGGCTCGTTTCGATCCCGACACCCGGTGGCCCGGAACGCTTCCCGGGCCACCGGGCATCGGCGATGGCGCTACTTGGCGCCGGTGAGGGCCACCAGGGCGTTGGCGGTGCGGAAGTACGGGTTGCGGCCGAGGTCGCCGACGGTGGTGATGTTGAAGGCGTCCTTGAGCAGCTTGGCGTCGCCGTCGCTGACCCCGGCGAGGGCGGACACCGGGGCGTCGACGATCTCGGTGAGGGTCTTGTCCTGGTAGGCCTTGTCGACCAGCTTGGTGAGGTCGGCGGTGACGGGCATGCACACTCCTTCGAGTTCCGGTCGGGCAATCCGACCGGTTGCGGACAAACCTGACGGAATTAGATCATGAAGCGGTACCAGAGATCCACTGTGGATCCCCGGGCTCACTCCTCCTCGTCGCCGCCCTCGTCGTCGCCGAAGGAGTCGAACACCTCGTCGGCGAGCATCCCGCCGGCGAAGCCGAGCGCGGCGCCGCCGACCACGCCCGCGGCGACGGCGCCCATGCCCGGGCCACCGTGCCGCTCGTGGTGCTCCTCCTTGTGGTGGCCGTACGCGGCGTGCCCGTAGCCGGGCGCGCCGTAGGCGGGCTGTCCGTAGCCGGGCGCGCCGTAGGCGGGCTGCCCGTAGCCGTGGCCGGCGTGCATGCTCTGGTAGCCGTCGAGGGCCTGGCGGACCCACGCGTCGACCTGAGCGGCCCAGTCGACCTGGTCGGCGTCGGTGTGCGCGACGTGGTAGCGGCCGAAGGAGTCATGGCCGCCGGAGAACAGGCCACCGCGCTTGTCGAACTCCAGCACGACGTCTACGCCGTACTCGTTCGCGACGAAGGTCAGCTCGACCTCGTTGACGGCGTGGGCGTACTGCGGGGCGGCGTAGTACTCGATCTCCTGGTAGAACGGCAGGCTCTGGCGCAGGCCCGAGATGTGCCCGCGTTCCAGGTCGGCGCCCTTGAACTGGAATCCGAGCCGGCCGAAGCCCTCCAGGATGCGTTCCTGCACCGGCAGCGGGTGCACGTACACCGGGTCGAGGTCGCCCTTGTCCACGGCGCCGCGGATCGCCACCTCGGTGCGCAGTCCCATCGTCATGCCGTGCAGGCGCTGCCCGTACAGGTCGGTCACCGGCGTCTCCCACGGCATCGCCACCTGGAACGGCAGCGACATCTGCTGTCCCTCGGACAGGCGCAGACCGCCGGCGACCTGGACCCGGTGGAACTCCACGAGGGCGTCGTACTCCTGCTCGGCGCCCTCCATCTCCACCCGGGTGACCAGCCCGACGGTGATGTGGTCGATCTCCACGTCGTGGCTGCCGCCGGTCAGGTTCACCTGCCCGCCCAGCATCAGCCCCGGGCGGGTACCCGGATTGGCCAGGACCGTGTCGACAGCGGGGCCGCCCACCCCGAACGCGCCCAGCATCCTCTTGAACACCACGAACATCTCCCTTGACGGCCACCGGACGTGCGGCACCCGGGATCCGGGGAGAGATTCACCTGGAACCCTTGTGCCGCAACGAGATCAACGGCGTCCATAATGGATCACGCCGCGCGGGGAGACTACCAACGCCACCTGAGAGGTAGCTGAAAGCATTCGCTTCGTCACTGTGGGCCATCGGCCGGCGTGGGGCGCCGGAACAGCCGCAGTAGGCGGGCCGCGACCTCGCCGTCGCCCCGGACGACGACGTCGGCGGCATGCAACGGCACGCCACCGAAGATGAGCGAGCGGAAGGTCCCGGCGCCGGCCCGGATCACCAGGTCGGGATCGGCGGCGTCGGCGCGTACCACGTCGACGCGTCCGTCCTCGACGGTGACGAGCAGGCTGTCGCCGTCGAGAAGAAGCTGACACCGTACGGCGAAGTCGCGCGCCGCGGCCGGGTCGAAGGTGGTCTTCATGGCGAGGGCCAGCGCGTCGACGCTCAGCTGCGCCGACGAGGTCAGCGGACCCCGGCTGCCCCACCTGGCCAGCCCCAGCAGGGCGGGTTCGAGGTCCCGCCCCCATTCGGTCAGCTCGTACGCCCGGACGCCCGCCGGTGGCCCGAGACGCCGCCGGCGCACCACTCCCGTCTCCTCCAACTCGGCGAGCCGGGCGGTGAGCATGCTCTGACTGGCGCCGGGCAGGCCGCGCCGCAGGTCGGTGAAGCGCTTCGGTCCGAGCAGCAACTCACGGACGATCAGCAACGCCCATCTGTCGCCGACCAGGTTGAGCGCCCGGGCCAGACCGCAGGGATCGTCGTATGCGCGCGCCATCCGCTGATGGTATCGCTACAGCACTCTCTGGTGCTAAATTCGCACCGTGACGACGTACATCCTGATCCCGGGAGCCGGCGGCGACGCCTGGTACTGGCACCGCCTGGTTCCCCTGCTGGAGCAGCGCGGCCACGAGGCGATCGCCGTCGACCTCCCGGCCGCGGACGACAGCGCGGGACTGCCGGAGTACGCGGAAACAGTGGTCGAGGCGGCCGGTGACCGCGGGGACCTGGTGGTGGTGGCCCAGTCGATGGGCGGCCTGACCGCGCCACTGGTCTGCAGTCGGCTGCCGGTCTCACGGCTGGTCCTGGTCAACGCGATGATCCCGGCGCCCGGTGAGACCGGCGGCGACTGGTGGACCAACACCGGGCAGGACCAGGCCCGCCGGGAGTGCGACAGGCGCGAGGGCCGCTCTCCCGACGGGCCGTTCGATCCGCTGGTGTACTTCTTCCACGACGTGCCGCAGGACATCACCGACCAGGCCATGGCGGGTGGGTCACCGCAGTCGGGCACGCCGTTCGCGCAGCCCTGGCCGCTTGATGCGTGGCCCGACGTGCCGACCGAGGTCCTGAGCGGCGGCGCGGACAGGTTCTTCCCGGCCGAGTTCCAGACCCGGGTGGCCCAGCAGCGGCTCGGCGTCACGCCCGAGCGCCTGCCCGGCGGGCATCTGCTGGCCCTCAGCCGGCCCGAGGCGCTGGCTGCCGCGTTGGACCGCTGAGGGCGGGGGAGGTTGCCTCAGGGGATGGGCCGGTCGACCGCACCGCGCCAGGCGCCCGTCTCCTGACCGCGCCGCTCGATGAACTGCTTGAACCGCTCCAGGTCGCCCTTGGCGCGCCGGTCGACCACGCCGAGCTTGTCGCCGGCCTGCTCGACCGCGCCGTGCGGCTCGAACTCCATCTGCAGCGTGACCCGGGTGTGCCCCTCGTCGAGGCGGTGGAAGGTCACCACGCCCGCCTGCTGGGTGCCCCCGGTGGAGCGCCAGGCCACCCGCTCGTCCGGCAGCTGCTCGGTGATCTCGGCGTCGAACTCGCGCTTCACGCCCGCGATCTCGACGGTCCAGTGGGTCATCGTGTCGGAGAGCTGCCGCACCTCCTGCACGCCGTCCATGAAGTGGGGGAACTCCTCGAACTGGGTCCACTGGTCGTACGCGGTCCGGATCGGGACGTCCACGTCCACGTGCTCGGTAACGCCACTCATGTCGGGGTTCCTCCTGTTCCGCCGGTGTGTGTCTCGTACGGGCCGTGGGCCGGCCCGCTCACCAGCGCGTCGTCTCGTTCCTGTGCCCGAGTGCGGCCCACACCTCGGAGATCGTCTGGTAGTGGGCGTCCGCGGGCAGGGTCTCCAGGGCGGCGACGATGTCCGTCGGCGCCTCGTTCTCCCGCGCGTTCGCCAGCAGCGCCTCCCGGTCGCCGGGCAGGGCGGTCATCGTGATGAACCGCCCCAGACGGCTGCGCGCCTCGACGTCCTCGGAGCTCATGCCCTGCGGCGTGCCGCTGCGCAGCTCCCCGGCCGGCGCCGTGGTGGCCTCCGGCTGGTCCTCGCCGGCGGGCTCCGGGATCCGGAACTCCTCGGCCCGCGAACCGCCGGTGCCGGCGCTCTGGACGAGACCGCTGACCTCGCTGCTCATCTGGTCGTCGACCCTGGGCGAGTGCTTGCTGCTGCCACGTTCCATGCCTTGGGAGATGCCCCGGGGGACCGCCGGTAAACCGGCGCCGGCCGGGAGAGCCGGTCATCCGGGCGGCAACCGGTCGGCCGGCCGCTGCCCGTCCGCCTTCTCGTCGTCGGCCGGGGCGCGCGGCGGCAGCACCGGGTCGTCCGGGTCCTCGACGCCGGCCTGCATCGCCCGCCCGCGCTGCAGCTCGGCGTTGACCTGCACGCCGAGCATCAACGCGCAGTTGGACAGGTAGAGCCACACCAGGAACGCGATGACCGCGCCGAGACTGCCGTAGGTGACGTCGTACGAGCCGAAGTTGGCCACGTACAGGCCGAAGCCGAAGGACGCGAGCACCCAGGCCACGAGCGCCAGCGCGCCGCCCGGGGTGAGCCAGCGGAACCGCGGCTGCTGCACGTTCGGCGCGATCCAGAACAGCAGCGACAGCAGCGTCATGGCGACCACGGCGAGCAGCGGCCACTTCGCCACCGACCACGTGGTGCGGGCCACCGCGCCGGCGTGCAGCAGGTCACCCACCGCGTCGGTGACCGGGCCGCTGACGATCAACCCGGTAGCCACCACCGCGAGCAGCACGATCGTCACCGCGGCCATGCCGATCTGCAACGGGCGCAGGCGGTAGAACGGCCGGCCCTCCCGCACCCCGTAGATCGCGTTGGAGGCGCGGGTGAACGCGCCGATGAACCCGGACGCGGACCAGAGCGCGCCGAGCAGACCGAAGCTGAGCAGCACCTTCGCCGAGCCCTGCTGCTCGACCACGTTGCGCACCACACCCACGAACGCGTCGTTGCCGACCACCGAGCCGGCGCCGATCTCCCCGGCCAGGTCGATCACGGTGTCGACGGTGCGCGGGCCGTCGGAGACCAGGCCGACCAGCGCCACCACCAC
Organism: Micromonospora sp. D75; assembly: GCF_018070405.1. NCBI lineage: Bacteria > Bacillati > Actinomycetota > Actinomycetes > Micromonosporales > Micromonosporaceae > Micromonospora > Micromonospora sp. D75. The sequence goes on along the minus strand of NZ_JAGPXV010000101.1, from coordinate 1,164 downwards.
GATCGTGGACGGGAACAGCGCCAGCACCCCGTAGTAGGTGAGCGCCGCCGCCCAGTCGGCGCAGTTGTCGGTGACGAAACCCTTGCCGCTGCGCACCAGCACGCCGCGCCAGGTACGCCAGTTGAGCTGGCGGATCCGGCGGGGGAGACGGGACCGCGTCCGGCCGCCGACCGTCTGTGGTGTCGTCACGGTCATGTCCGCCTCCTCCAGGCTCCGCCACCGGGCGTGGCCGGGCGGTACCCCCGGGGGGAAATCGACAAACCGGGGCGCCGGTTTGCCCGCCGGACGGGAGGGAACCACACCAGGCAGCCGATCGAGACTCCAGGAGGAGGACGAGATGCCCGGGCGCGAGGTACTGCCCAGCACGCTGCGGCGCTCCCCGGCGAAGGCGCAGCGGACCTGGGAGAAGACGCACGACTCGGCGGTCGAGACGTACGGCGAGGGGGAGCGGGCGCACCGCACCGCCTACGCCGCGGTCAAGCACGAGTTCGAGAAGGTGGGCGACCACTGGGAGCCCAAGGGCCGCAAGGGGCCCAGCGACAAGCAGGCCGAAGGCGGCGGCCCGGCCCGGCGCGCGCCGACGGCCGGCGGGGTGGACGCCAACGCCAGCAAGGGCCACCTCATGGAGGTGGCGAAGAAACTGGACGTGCGCGGCCGGTCCCGGATGACCAAGCCGGAACTGGTCAAGGCGATCGAGAAGGCAAACAACAACGCGACCCGCAAGGCCCGCGGGGGTCGCTGACCCCTGGGGGTACGCGTCGAGCCCGGGACCGCCTCGGTCCCGGGCTCGTGTCGTGCCGTCTCACCAGTGGCCGCCGCCCGGCGCCTGAAGGTGCACCGCCTTGACGGTGCTGAACTCGTCCAGCAGTTCCGGGCCGTACCCGAAGCCCTGACCGCTGCCCCGGCGCGGCTGGGCCGCGCCCCCCGGTGCCCCGCCGAACACCGAATTGATCTTCACGGTGCCGACCGGCAGTTCCCGCCAGGCGCGCTGGGCGTGGCTCATCGAGCCGGTCAGCACGGTGGCGGCCAGACCGTACGGGGAGTCGGCCGCGCAGCGCAGCCCCTCGCTGAACGAGTCGACCACCACCACCGCGGCGACCGGCCCGAACGTCTCCTCGCGGACCAGCGCCATGTCGTGCCGGCACCCCTCGACCACTGTCGCCG
>NZ_JAGPXV010001007.1:0-1210 GCF_018070405.1 Micromonospora sp. D75 | reverse complement strand
CGGTAGACCGCCGGACCCGGCCCGCACGGCGCTTTCGCCACCGCCGGGGCGGACCGGCTCGACGGGTGCCCGGGAGCGGGCCCGCCCGCCCTGACAGAATGCGGGGGAGCAGTGAGTGGACCAGATTGAGGAGACGCCAGCCGTGATCCGTACCCACAATGCCGGAAGCCTGCGCGCCGCGGACGCCGGCTCGACGGTGACGCTCGCCGGGTGGGTGGCCCGCCGGCGCGACCACGGCGGTGTCATCTTCGTCGACCTGCGGGACGCCTCCGGTGTCGTGCAGGTGGTCTTCCGCGAGGAGGACGCGCACGCGCTGCGCAACGAGTTCTGCGTCAAGGTCACCGGCGAGGTGACCCGCCGCCCCGAGGGCAACGAGAACCCCGACCTGCCCACCGGCGAGGTCGAGGTGACCGCGTCCGCGCTGGAGGTGCTCTCCGAGGCCGCGCCGCTGCCGCTGCCGGTGGACGACCAGATCGAGGCCGGCGACGACATCCGGCTCAAGTACCGCTACCTGGACCTGCGCCGGGGCGGCCCGGCGAAGGCCATGCGGCTGCGCTCGCGGGCCAACCAGATCGCCCGTGGTGTGCTGCACGAGCGGGACTTCCTGGAGATCGAGACGCCGACGCTCACCCGCTCCACCCCGGAGGGCGCGCGCGACTTCCTGGTGCCGGTGCGGCTGCAGCCGGGCAGCTGGTACGCGCTGCCGCAGTCGCCGCAGCTGTTCAAGCAGCTGCTCATGGTCGGCGGCATGGAGCGGTACTACCAGATCGCCCGCTGCTACCGCGACGAGGACTTCCGTGCCGACCGGCAGCCGGAGTTCACCCAGCTCGACATCGAGATGTCGTTCGTCACCGAGGACGACGTGATCGACCTCGGCGAGGCGATCGTCTCGGCGCTGTGGAAGGACCTCGCCGGCTACGAGATCGCCCGGCCGATCCCGCGCATCACCTGGCACGACGCCATGTCCCGCTACGGCTCGGACAAGCCGGACCTGCGTTACGGCGTGGAGCTGACCGAGCTGACCGAGTACCTGCGCGGCACCGAGTTCCGGGTGTTCGCCGGCGCGATCGACGCGGGCGGCTACGTGGGCGCGGTGGTCATGCCCGGCGGCGCGGCGCAGACCCGCAAGGAGCTGGACGGCTGGCAGGACTGGGCCAAGGCGCGCGGCGCGCGCGGCCTGGCGTACGTGGTGCTGGACGCCGAGACCGGC
>NZ_JAGPXV010001006.1:0-1219 GCF_018070405.1 Micromonospora sp. D75 | reverse complement strand
CCCTGCGCCACCTCGCGTTCGCCACCGACGCCTGGCTCGGCAAGGCGATCCTGCGCCTGCCGCAGCCCTTCCATCCGCTCGGGCAGCCGCACGCCGAGTACGAGACGGACGGACTCGACATGTCGATCTTCCCCGCGGCGCGGCCGATTCTCGCCCAGGTGCTCGATCTGCGCGCCGAGCGGCAGGCCATGGTGCGGGACTTCCTCACGGGCGTCACTCCGGAGCTGCTCGCCGAGCCTCGGCCGTCAGCCTGGTCACCCGAACACGAGAAGCCGGTCCTGCACTGCCTTCACGTCATCTTCGACGAGGAGTGGGAACACCTCCGCTTCGCAGTGCGCGACCTGGACGCGCAGGCGTAGCGTCCGGTGTCCACGTGGACCGGCCCCGCATCGGAGGCCTCGGCGGACGGATCTCCCAAGGCGCGCATCGTCACCGGGTTGCTGTGCGACGGCAACCGGATACTCCTGTGCCACCGCTCTCCCCTGCGTCGTGTGCTGCCCGACGTCTGGGACCTGCCCGGCGGGCACGTCGAGCCCGGGGAACCGCCCCGTGTCGCACTTGCCCGTGAGCTTCGAGAGGAACTGGGCGTCGACGTGGCGGTGCCGGCGGGTCCACCAGTGCACGAGGTTCACGCCGACACGTTCGACATGCGGATCTGGCTGATCGAAGCGTGGAGCGGGTCTCCGGCCAACCTGGCGCCGGAGGAACACGACGCCATCGGCTGGTTCACCGCAGACGCGCTCGGAGCGCTACCGCTGGCTCATGCCGGCTACCCCGCCCTGTTCCGCAGGGTCCTTGCCGAGCGTCGCGCCTGACCACGACGGACACGTCTCTCGGCACGAACGCGCGCAGGGGGAGCCTGCGGCTCGGTCGATCACTCGCCCGGGCCGGGACCGGAAGTCGTCGCCCCCGCCGGACCCCCACCCGCCCCGGCACCCGAACCGATCCGGGTCGAACGCCGCGTCAGCTGCCGAGGAACCTCGTCATCGCCGGCCAACGCATCCACGTCGGCATCCACCACGCCGGAACCACCCTCACCGTCGAAGCCTCCGACACCACCTTCCGCGTCCACAACGGCGACCAACTCGTCGCCGAGGTCACCCGCACCACTGTCAAGCCGATCGCCCGGTTCAAGGTCCGCAAACCCGAACCCTCACGCGCGGCCCGCACCCCGCAGCACCGGGACGAAGCTTGACGCCCCGCCGGTGCCATTCCTAGC
>NZ_JAGPXV010001005.1:0-1227 GCF_018070405.1 Micromonospora sp. D75 | reverse complement strand
CGCGACGCCGCCGACTACTCCTTCCTCGACGGGTGGGGGCAGTCGACACCCGCCTGCCTGCTCGACGCCCAGGGCGTCGACCTGCCCGTGCTGGCCTCCGGCGGGGTCCGTCACCCGCTCGACGTGGTCCGTGGGCTGGCGCTCGGCGCCGGCGCCGCCGGGGTGTCCGGGCTGTTCCTGCGGACCCTCCTGGACGGCGGCGTGCCGGCGCTGCTGTCGCTGATCTCCACCTGGCTCGACCAGATCGAAGCCCTGATGACCGCCCTCGGCGCGCGCACACCGGCCGACCTGACCCGGTGCGACCTGCTGATCCACGGACGGCTGAGCGCGTTCTGCGCGGCCCGGGGCATCGACACCCACCGCCTCGCCACCCGCTCCGGCGCCACCCACGAGATGATCGGAGACATTCGATGAACGACGCCATCGCCGGTGTGCCCATGAAATGGGTGGGTCCCGTGCGGATCTCGGGCAACGTGGCACAGGTCGAGACGGAGGTCCCGCTCGCTACGTACGAGTCGCCGCTGTGGCCGTCCGTGGGCCGGGGCGCGAAGATCTCCCGGCTGGTCGAGGCGGGCATCGTCGCCACGCTCGTCGACGAGCGCATGACCCGCTCGGTGTTCGTGCGCGCCAAGGACGCGCAGACCGCCTACCTGGCCTCGCTGGAGGTCGACGCGCGGTTCGACGAGCTGCGCGACATCGTGCGCACCTGCGGCAGGTTCGTCGAGCTGATCGGGTTCCACCACGAGATCACCGCGAATCTGCTGTTCCTGCGGTTCAGTTTCACCACCGGTGACGCGTCCGGGCACAACATGGCGACGCTGGCCGCCGACGCGTTGCTGAAGCACATCCTGGACACCATTCCGGGAATCTCGTACGGCTCGATCTCGGGCAACTACTGCACCGACAAGAAGGCCACCGCGATAAACGGCATTCTCGGCCGGGGCAAGAACGTGGTCACCGAACTGGTGGTGCCACGGGAGATCGTCCACGACAGACTGCACACGACGGCGGCCGCGATCGCCCAGTTGAACGTGCACAAGAACATGATCGGCACATTGCTCGCCGGCGGTGTCCGCTCGGCCAACGCGCACTACGCGAACATGCTGCTCGGGTTCTACCTGGCGACCGGGCAGGACGCCGCGAACATCGTCGAGGGCTCCCAGGGCGTGACGGTCGCCGAGGACCGCGACGGCGACCTCTACTTCTCCTGCACGCTGCCCAACCTGA
>NZ_JAGPXV010001004.1:0-1230 GCF_018070405.1 Micromonospora sp. D75 | reverse complement strand
CTACACCACCACGTTGGTGTTCCGCACCGCCGACCATCTCGACCGGGGCCGCATCCCCGACCCGATCCGGCCCAGCCCACCTGCGCTGGGCCCACTGGAACCACCGGTGGCGTACTGGTGGGCCGCGCTCGCCGGGCTGGCCGCGTTGCTTGTCGTCACCGCGGCGATTGCCCTCACCCTGCCCGCCGCCCAGCGCCGTCGTCGGGCGTACGCGCGACGCGTGGTCGAGCGGGACTACCCCGACGCGCCCGCTTCGGCGGCGCCGCGGCTGGCCGCGGTCCGCGACACGGTCGCCCGCTCCTTCGTCACCGAGGAACTCGGGCCGACCCTGGTCGCGTTCTTCGTGGTCTCCTCACTCGGGCTCGCCACCGTGGCGCTCGACCTCGTCGGGATCGGCCCCACACAACTCGCCGCCCGCCTCAATCGGCGCCACGACGTCCTCGCCGTGCTCACCGCATATGTCACCGACATCGGTATCTGGATCATCAGCCTCATCGTCGTCGGACTGCTGATCCTGGCCTACCGCGCGTACCGGTCGCCGGAGACCCGCCGGCTCGTCGGCGTGTTGTGGGATCTGGGCACCTTCTGGCCCCGGACGGTGCACCCGTTCGCACCGCCCTGCTACGCGGCGCGGGCCGTGCCCGAACTGACGCGGCGGGTCTGCGCACTGGCCGCGCATGGGCCCGTGGTGATCTCCGGGCACAGCCACGGCTCGGTGCTGGCCGCCGCCACCGTCCTGCACCTGCCATCCGAGACTCTGCCACGGATCGCGTTGCTGACCCACGGCAGCCCCCTGTACCGGATCTATGCCCGCCTCTACCCGGCCTACCTCGGCGAACGGGTGCTGTGCGAGCTCGGTGAGCGGATCGACTGGCGGTGGCGCAACCTGTGGCGTGATACCGACCCGATCGGCGCGCCGATCTTCGACCATCCCGACCTCACGCCTGGCGTACCTCGGGAGGCCGCAACTGTCGACGTGCGGCTGCGCGATCCCCGCGGTGTCACCGTGGAGCCGACGGACACCGTTCCGCCCGCAGTGGAACGCCACTGGCCGTATCACACGCAACCGGAGTACCAGGACGCTGTCAGGCTCCTCGTCGGGAGGATCCGTGGCCGTGCGCCGTAGGTGGTGAGGTCAGGTTCGGGGCGCGGCCTGGACGACCACGGGGGGAGTCGCCCAGGCCGCGTCGGTGGTCAGGTGTGACGACGGTGACAGCGGGTACCCGCGCC
>NZ_JAGPXV010001003.1:0-1238 GCF_018070405.1 Micromonospora sp. D75 | reverse complement strand
GTCTTCGGCCGGGCCTGCGGCAGCGTCTGCGTGGCCAGCACGTGTTCGACCTCACTGGTGCCGATGCCGAACGCGAGCGCGCCGAACGCGCCGTGGGTGGCGGTGTGCGAGTCGCCGCACACGATCGTCATGCCGGGCTGGGTGAGGCCGAGCTGCGGGCCGATGACATGCACGATGCCCTGGTTCTCGTCGCCCAGCGCGTGCAGGCGGACGCCGAACTCGGCACAGTTGCGACGCAGCGTCTCGATCTGGGTGCGGGAGGTGGGGTCCGCGATCGTGAGCAGGTCGCCGCGCCGGAGGCGGAACGCCGGGTCGTCGTACCCGGTCGGGGTGTTGTGGTCCTCCGTCGCGATCGTCAGGTCGGTACGGCGGACCCCGCGCCCGGCCAGACGCAGCCCGTCGAACGCCTGCGGGCTGGTCACCTCGTGCAGCAGGTGCAGGTCGATGAAGAGCAGGTCCGGCTCGCCGTCGGCGGAGCGGACCACGTGTGCGTCCCAGACCTTCTCGGCCAGGGTCCTCGGTTGAGTGACTCCCACCATCTGGACATCCTAAATTCTGGGAGGTAAATTTCGGCTTGTGGGACACAGTATGAGCGGTGTCGGCGTTCTCGACAAGGCGGTGGTCATCCTGGCCGCCTGTGTCGACGGCGCCAGCCTGGCCGAACTCGTTGAACGCACCAAGCTGCCCCGGGCCACCGCGCACCGGCTGGCACAGGCGCTGGAGATCCACCGGATGCTCGTCCGGGACACCCAGGGGCGCTGGCGCCCGGGTCCACGCCTGGGCGAGCTGGCGAACGCGGCCCCGGACGTGCTCCTGACCGCCGCCGAGCCGCTGCTCGCCGCGCTACGGGACGCCACCGGCGAAAGCGCCCAGCTCTACCTGCGGCGCGCCGACGAGCGGATCTGCGTGGCCGCCGCCGAGCGTGCCAGCGGCCTGCGGGACACCGTCCCGGTCGGCTCGGTGCTGCCGATGACCGCCGGGTCGGCGGCGCAGATCCTGCTCGCCTGGGAGCCGCCGGAGGCGGTCATGCCGCTGCTCCCCCGCTCCAAGTTCACCGGCCGCACGCTGGCCGAGGTGCGGCGGCGCGGCTGGGCGCAGAGCGTCGCGGAGCGGGAGGCGGGTGTGGCGAGCGTCTCGGCGCCGATCCGGGACCGCACCGGCCGGGTGATCGCCGCGATCAGCATCTCCGGCCCGATCGAGCGCCTCGGCCGCCGCCCCGGAGAACGCCACGCCATGGC
>NZ_JAGPXV010001002.1:0-1244 GCF_018070405.1 Micromonospora sp. D75 | reverse complement strand
ATGATGACGTGCGCGTTGGTGCCGGAGATCCCGAACGACGACACCGCCGCCCGACGCGGCCGGTCCACGGCCGGCCAGGGGGTGGGCTCGGTGGCGAGTGCGACCGCCCCGGCGGTCCAGTCGACGTGCGGGGAGGGCTCGTCCACGTGCAGGGTCGGCGGGACGAGGCCGTGCCGCATCGCCATGACCATCTTGATCACACCAGCCACACCGGCGGCGGCCTGCGTGTGCCCGATGTTCGACTTCACCGACCCCAACAGCAGCGGCCGGTCGACGGGACGCTCCTGCCCGTACGTGGCCAGCAGAGCCTGCGCCTCGATCGGATCACCCAGCGTCGTGCCGGTGCCGTGCGCCTCGACGGCGTCCACGTCGGCCGGGGTCAGGCGGGCGTTCGCGAGGGCTTGGTGGATCACGCGCTGCTGCGACGGGCCGTTCGGGGCGGTGAGCCCGTTCGACGCGCCGTCCTGGTTGACGGCCGTGCCGCGCAGGACGGCGTGGATACGCCGGCCCTCCCGCTGCGCGTCGGAAAGTCGTTGCACGAGCAGCACGCCGACGCCCTCGGACCAGCCCGTGCCGTCGGCCGACGCGGCGAACGACCTGCAGCGGCCGTCGGCCGACAGACCCCGCTGCCGGGAGAACTCCACGAACGTGCCGGGCGTGGCCATCACCGTCACACCACCGGCCAACGCCAGATCACACTCACCCGACCGCAGCGCCTGCGCCGCGAGGTGCAACGCCACCAGCGACGACGAGCACGCGGTGTCGACGGTGACCGCCGGGCCTTCGAGGCCGAACGTGTACGCGACCCGGCCGGACACCACGCTGCCGGAGTTGCCGGTGCCGACGTAGCCCTCGACCTCGTCGGCAAGCTCCATCAGCTGGGAGGCGTAGTCGTGGTACATGACGCCGGCGAAGACACCGGTCCGGCTGCCCCGCAGCCGCTGCGGGTCCAGCCCGGCGGACTCGAACGTCTCCCACGACGCCTCCAGCAGCAGCCGCTGCTGGGGGTCCATGGCGAGGGCCTCGCGGGGCGAGATGCCGAAGAAGGCGGGGTCGAACGCGCCGGCGTCGTACAGGAAACCGCCGTGGCGGGTGTACGACGTGCCGGGGTGGTCGGGGTCGGGGTCGAACAGGCTCTCCAGGTCCCACCCGCGGTCGGTGGGGAACTCCCCGATCCCCTCCCCGCCAGCCGCCCCCCGGCGGAACCCCCCCCGACCAGCCCCAACCCCTGGACCCGGTCCGAC
>NZ_JAGPXV010001001.1:0-1254 GCF_018070405.1 Micromonospora sp. D75 | reverse complement strand
ACGCTGGTGGAGGTGCCGGACACGGCCCGCGCCGCCCGGGCCCGGTACGGCGACCACCTGGACCGGCTGGTCCGCCCGGCGGCGTCCCGGCTGCGCGCGGCCGGCTGGCCGGTACGCGTGCTGCGACCGCTGCGGGCACTGTCCCGGCCCGACTCGGTGACGCTGGACAGCGCCGGACGGGCCACCGCGGCCGAGGCGGCGTTCCGGTTGCGCCGCCCCGTGACCGGACACCGCCCGGCCGGGACCGTGGTGCTGCTGGACGACATCGTCACCACCGGCGCGACGCTCGCGGCGGTGAGCCGGATGTTGCACCGCGCGGGAATGACGCCAAAGGCCGCGGCCGTGCTCGCCGCAACGCAAAAGCGGCACGTTCGGTGACGCTTCGTGTATCCGTTTCACCCCATGGTGTATGAGGTGTTAAATTCCGCAACCCCTTTCGGCAACCAGGGGTGACGGTTGGCGGTAGAGGAGTTAGCGTTTCGGTGTCGGGGGTAGAGAGGATGCCAACCTTCCCCCGGCGCTGGAAGGAGGCGTAGCCGAACACCACCGGTCGACGCCGAGCGGGGCCCTCCCGGGCGGGTCGACCGGATTCTCCGGACCGAACGACCGTCCGAACAAGGGAGGTCACGTGGACATCGTGGTCAAGGGCCGTAACGTCGAAGTGCCGGACCATTACCGGGTGCACGTAGCCGAGAAGCTCGCGAAGATCGAACGCTACGACCAGAAGCTCATTCGCGTGGACGTCGAGTTGTTCCACGAGCGCAATCCACGCCAGGCGGACCACTGCCAGCGAGTGGAGATCACCTGTGTCACGCGCGGCCCGGTGATCCGGGCCGAGGCCTGCACGAGCGACTTCTACAGCGCGCTCGACGCCGCAATCGCCAAGTTGGACACCCGCTTCCGCCGCGCTGCGGACCGCCGCCGGGTGCACCGGGGGCGGCACGCGCCGATCTCCGTGGCCGCCGCGACCGCCGGACTGCCGGTGGCCGAACTCGACGGGCCCGGCCTGGCGGCGCGCGACGGCCACGGCGCCGCCACCGCCGTCGCCGAACGTCCCGACGAGGACGGTTACGTCGAACCCGACGACCAGCCGTGGCACATCGCCCGGGCGAAGGTCCACCCCGCCGATCCGATGACCGTCGACGACGCGCTGTTCCAGATGGAACTGGTCGGCCACGACTTCTACCTGTTCCAGGACAAGGAGTCCGGCCGCCCGAGCGTGGTCTACCGGCGGCACGCGTACGACTACGGGAT
>NZ_JAGPXV010001000.1:0-1257 GCF_018070405.1 Micromonospora sp. D75 | reverse complement strand
CCGACCACCTGGCCGGGCCGCAGCCGGTACGACGGCCGGTCGACCTTGCGCCCGTCCACGGTGATGTGGCCGTGCCCGACGAGCTGGCGGGCCTGGTAGATGCTGCGGGCCAGCCCGGCCCGCAGGACCACCGCGTCGAGGCGTCGTTCCAGCAGCGCGACGAGCGTGTCGCCGGTCTTGCCGGCGGCCCGGGCGGCCTCGTCGAACAGCCGGCGCAACTGGGCCTCGCTGACGTTGTACTGGTGGCGCAGCCGCTGCTTCTCCAGCAGCCGCACCTGGTAGTCGGAGGTGGTGCGGCGGGACCGGCCGTGCACGCCCGGGGGATAGGGGCGCCGCTCGAAGTACCGCACGCACTTGCGGGTCAGCGGGATGCCGAGGGCCCGGGAGAGCCGGGCTTTGGGCCGGGGGTGGTTCACGGGGGCGTCTCCGATCGTCTAGCCTGCTTCTTAGGTAAGCCTAACCTATCTTGAGGAGGTCGGGATCATGCGGCCCAGCCCGGCGGAGATCGTGCGAACCCTTGTCGCGGGCCGGTTGCCCGCCCTCGTCCACCTGGCCCGGCACCCCGGCCCGCACCAGGTCCGGCACGCCGTCGACCCGGACGGGCGGGTGCTGCTGCTCGTACCCGTGGTCAGTGACCTCGCCGCGGCGCTCGTGCCGCCGGCGGGCGACGCCGACGTGGCCGCCGTGCTCGACGTGCTCGACCTGCCGCCGGCGGCCGGGGCGCCCTCGCTCGGCCGGGCCTGGGTGTCCGGCTGGGCGACGCGGCTGAACGGGGACGAGGCGCGCGACGCGGCTGTCGACTTCGCCGCCACCGACCCGGTCGCCGATCTGCTCGACGTGGGCAGCCGGTTCCACCTGCACCGCTTCGAGGTGGCCGAGGCCCGCTGGGAACGCGCCGGGCGGGTGCGCCGGATCGACCCGGAGGCGTTCGCGGAGGCCGAGCCGGACCCGCTGCACCCGGTCGAGGCCGCCCTGCTCGCGGATCTGGCCGACCACCACGCCGAGCAGGTCGGCGACTACCTGCGGCGGCGGCTGGACCTGCCCGGCGACCAGATCCCGCGGGTGGTCCGGATCGACAGGTACGGCCTGCTGGTCGCGCACGGGCGGCCCGGCGCGACCCGGCGGGCCCGGCTCGCCTTCCCCCGGCCGGTCGCCGACGTGGCGGAGCTGTCCCGCCTGCTGCACCCGTTGCTCTGCCCCCGGGCGGCCGCGGCCTGCGCCGCGACGGCTCAGGTGCTGTCGCCGGGGAGGTACCGC
>NZ_JAGPXV010000100.1:0-12748 GCF_018070405.1 Micromonospora sp. D75 | reverse complement strand
GGCTGATGGTACGAGCGCCGTCCGGCACCAGACCGGCCCGGACCAGCCGGTCGTAGTTGAGCACGATCACCTTCAGCGCCTCGACCGGCCGGTCCACGAACGCGTCGGCGCCCCGGCCGATGGTGGTCTCGGCGACCACGGCCCGGCCGAGGTCCTTGGCGCCGTCGCCACCGAGCCGGGAGCAGCCGTAGGTGTCCCAGTCCTCGCCGTCGCGGCTCATCGCCAGCACCAGCGTGCCCTGGGCGGCGCGCTTCGTGTCGGCGCACGCCTCGCGCAGGTCGGCGCCCGGCTCCATGATCAGCACCACCAGCCGCCGGTTGCCGATGACCCGCTCGGCGGCGGCCCGGTCCAGGTCCACCCCGGGAGCGGCGTAGACCGACGAGACGCGCACCTGCCGCGCGACCGGCCCGTCCAGGATGCCGCCGGACCACAGCGCCCAGCCGGCCAGCGCCAGGCAGGCGAGCGTCGCCCGGCCGAAGGCGGTGCCGACCAGGCGGCCGAGCAGCCGGCGCGGACCGGTCGCCGCCGCGCCGCGCCGGGCGGGCACCCGCGCGGGCCGGGTCGCGACGCCGCTCACGACAGCCTCGCCCGCAGGTAGACGTCCGGCCGGTAGCCGGGCATCCGCACGTCCCGGGCCACGTCGTCCAGCTCGGCCGCCGCGTCGGCCAGCAATTCGCGTACGTGCCGGTCGGGCAACCCTTCGCCCAGCGCGTCCCGGGCCGCCCGCAACCGGCCCACGCCCCGCACCAGCGCCGGGTCGGTGCGGGCGTCGGTGAGCAGCGACAGCTCCACCGCCAGCGCGGAGAGCCCCGCCAGCCGGGCCGGCGTACCGCCCGGACCGACGTCGGCCGGACGGCGACCGCTGCCCCGCACGGTACGGATCGACAGCGCCACGAAACCGGCCACGCAGGCGGCGAAGATCCAGGGCAACGCCGGCAGCGCCACCCGCAGCGGGTCGAACGGCCGGTACGGCAGCGGCCGGTCGAACAGCCCCGCGTACCGCACGTCGGTCACCTGGCCCAGGTACGTGGCGAGCACGTTCTGCTGCGGGTAGGCGTACCGGCCGAGCCGGCTGCCGAACTGGGCGTAGAAGCTCGCGCCGGCCACCTCGGCGAACTCCGCCGCACTCGGACCGTGGTACTCGATCCAGTCGCCGTACATCACCAGGAGCGGCTGATCCGGGGCGAGCCGGTGCAGCGCCGGCCCGTACGCGGGCAGCGGCTCCCCGTACGGCTGCGCGGGCAGCACCACGAACCAGGCCCCGTCCGGGAACGCGCTGCTCGCCGCCTTCTCCGGCAGCTTGGTCAGCGTGGCGCCGGGGCCCACGTACCGGCCGGTGGCGCGCAACGCGGCCACCATCGGGGCCAGCTCCGGACCGGTCGGTTCCCGCCAGCGCAGGTCGTCGCGGTCCGGCGGCGTCGGCTGGTCGTGCAGCGTCGCCAGCAGCGTGAGCAGCGGGCCGGTCACGTCACGGGTGGCGAACCGGGCCCGCCAGCCCGGCAGGTCGTCCGGCGAAGCCACGTAGAGCCCGCCGCTGACCTCGGTGCCGACGATCCGGATCTCGGCGTTCTCCACGTCCTTGACCCGGCGGCGTTCCGCCTCGTCCAGACCGGGCGGGGCGACCAGGATCCGGGTGCCCCGGTCACCGATGGCCGCCCGTACCCGCTGCTCGTCCCAGCGCGCGACCGCCCCGGGCAGCCGCACCACGGGTTCGGCCGCGACCAGCGCCGTCATCTCCTCGACCGACGGCACGCTCGCGTCGCTCAGCTCCCCGGCCGACCCCTCCTGCGGCAGCGCGCCCGCCGACGGGGACCGCCCGTAGCTGACCTCCACGCTCTGCCGCTGCGCCCCCAGGAACACCACGAGCACTGCCGCCGCGGCGGCCAGCAGCGACCAGCGCACCAGATCCCGGCGTACCGGCAACCTCGGCGCGGTCACCGGCCGGCCCGCCACAGCTCGTCGGCCCGGCGGGCGTGCTCGGCCGCGGCCCGGGCCGCGTCGGCGCCGCCCCGGGCGGCGGCGAGCATCTCGGCCCGGGCCAGCAGCCGCTCCGCCTCCGGCACCGCCGTCGGGGCCGCGTCCCGGCTCACGGTGGCGTCGTGGATCGCCGCCCGCGCCGAGGACCAGGCGACGCGCCGGCCCTGCGCGCGGGCGCGTCGCCGGGGCAGCAACGCGGCGAGGAACCCGGCCGCCAGGGCCACCACGCCCCCACCCAGCCAGGGCAGCACACTCGCGGTCATGATCCCTTCCTAACGCACCGCCGCCAGCGGCGCGCGCCGAGGTACGCCTACGACGACGAATAGCCCTCGTTGAACCCCTCGATGAACCCGCCCGCGAACCCGGACGCGACACAGCCGGCACAGCAGAGGATCACCAGCAGCGCCGGCACCGCCACCCACAGGACGATCGCCCACCTGTTCGTCGGCTGCTCCGGCTGCGGCGCGTACGCCTGCGGCGGGTACTGCGGCGGCGGGTACTGCTGCTGGTACGGATCCGGCTGGTACGGATCCTGCTGATACGGGTCGTGAGGGTACATCCGGCCATCGTGCCCACCGCCCTCCACCGCCCGGAAGATCCGTTCGGTTCGCCGGACATGCCACGACGGCCCGTCGTCACGCCCGGTGCGCGTCCAGGTGGGTCAGCACCGTCTGGTTGGCCTCCCAGCCGTCCGGGAACTTCACCGGCACGTCCAGGTGCACCCGCTCGGTCGACGGGTACGCGTCGAGCAGCTCACCGATCCCGGCCCGGGCCACCACCACGCAGGCGTGCCGGTGCCGCGACGCCAGCACGCACAGCCGCCCCGACTCCAGGTGGAACGCGGTCGCGTCCCGCCGGCCGGAGAGCGGGTGCAGCACTATCGTCACGTCGTACTCCCGGCCCTGGAGCCGGTTGGCGGTGTCCACGGTGATGCCCGCCCCGGCCGTGCCCAGCCGGGACCGGATGGCCGCGACCTGGTCGCGGTGCGCGGCCCCGACGGCGATCCGGTCCGCGGTGACCGGCGCGCCGCCCGGCGCTGCTTCGCTCACCGCGACCGCGCCGCGCGCCAGCACCCGGCGGCCACCTCCACCGAGGCGTCGTAGGCGTCCCCCGGACCGGGCTCGGTGAACGTCAGGACCCGGTCGGCCGGCCCGGTGCCGGCCCGGAACCCGGTGAACGGGTAGAACGCGGCGGACACCACCGGCGCGGCCGAGTCGGGCAGCCGCCACGACACCGGCAGCCGGTGCACCGGCAGCTCCGGGTTGTGCCGCAGCAGCGTGGCCACCGCCGACTGCATCGGATCCCAGGTCAGCCCGGTCCAGCGGAACGTCTCCACTGTGGAGAACGGATCGAGCTGCCCGGGGTCGCCGACGAACAGCGCCCGCTCGAACCGCCCCGCCACGCGCAGCAGCGCGTCCGCGCGCATCTGGTACGCCTCGTCCACGATCGCCCACGGCCAGCTCCCCTCGGTGACGGTGGCCCACTTGGCCGCCGTACCGATGGTGACCGCCGGGCCGCCCAGGTCGGCGACCTTCGCCGCGACCCGGACCGCCGGATGCCCGGTGACCCGCTCGGTGGGCCGGTAGTCGGTCGCGGAGAGGCGCCCGACGCGCAGGTCCGGGGCCTTACGGCCGAGCCGGTCGATGAGGTCGTCCACCTGCTCGTTGGTCTGCGCCACGATCATCAGCGGGTCGCCGGTGGCGGCGATCTCGACCGCGGCGCGGACCACGAGGGTGGACTTCCCGGCACCGGGAGGCGAGTCCACGACGACGCCGCGGTGCGCCCCCTCCCGGAGGTCCCGCAGCACCCGTTGGATCACCTGCTCCGCTTCGTGCAAGGAAGGGCCCCCTTTTAACGTCTCCGGTAGAGGCGGGGCCCCTTCTTAACACGCGCCGGGTAAGACTGCGGGCATGAGTCAAGCGCCGGTGCTCTACCTCATCGTCTGCGCCGCTCCCCCGGCCCAGCGGATCGGCATAACCCGCCGATCTGATTACTGAGGGCCGGCGTGTGTGTTCACCCGATCCCGGCGTGCTGACTCGACTGCCACGCGCTCGCCGTCCGGCTGGCGACTGCCTCAACGAACTGATCTGCCGGGTTCAACGACACGCCAGCCGACTGCACCCGCCGACAGGACCCGAGGAAAGCTCCGTTCCGTGACCCCACGCAGCAACTTTCCGGCCTACTTCTTCTCTGCTCGGCCCGGTTGGCCGACCTGAGTTGATACCACCGATCGTCGCGACAGTGAGCAGGACACGCCCTGCTCACCTTCCGACAACGCGCAGTACTCGGGTAACGTGACGCCACCTGCGCGCAGAAACTACGCATTACTTGCGGAGCAAGCTACTGCAGTTTCTCGACCAACGACGAAGCGAGGAGCCTCAGATGTCGGCACCCAAGCGCCAAGCGGTAGTACTGCTCAGCGGCGGTCTGGACTCCGCCACGGCCCTCGCTGTGGCCGTCAAGGAGGGCTTCGAGACTAACGCCCTGAGCTTCCGCTACGGCCAACGGCATACGGTAGAACTCGATGCCGCTGCTCGGGTCGCTAAGGCACTGGGGGCGACACGGCACGTCGTTGCGGACATCGATCTTAGGTTGTTTGGCGGCTCCGCCCTGACCGACGAAGCCCTCGCCGTGCCCCACCATGAGAGCGCCGAGGAGATCGGGAGCGAGATTCCCATCACCTACGTGCCCGCGCGGAACACCATCTTTCTGTCGTTCGCGCTTGCCTGGGCCGAGACCTTGAGGGCGTCCGATGTCTTCATCGGCGTGAGCGCTCTCGACTACAGTGGCTACCCGGACTGCCGACCTGAATACATCGAGGCATACGAGCGGATGGCAAACCTCGCCACCAAGGCCGGAGTCGAGGGCACTCAGCGCATGAAGATCCATACGCCCCTCATCAACCTCACGAAGGCAGACACGATCCGGCTAGGCCTCAGCCTTGGCGTTGATTACTCCCTCACCCACAGTTGCTACGACCCGATTGAAGGACACCCTTGTGGCACCTGCGACTCCTGCCTACTCCGCACTAGAGGCTTCGCTGAACTCGGCATGTCAGACCCCGCGGTCGGCAGAGCGGCATGAGACCCGCGTACCGCATTAAAGAAATCTTCTACACGCTCCAAGGCGAAGGTACGCATGCTGGGCGACCCGCTGTCTTCTGTCGATTCACGAGTTGCAACCTCTGGACCGGACGCGAGGCCGACCGACACCGCGCCATATGCCAGTTCTGCGACACAGACTTTGTAGGCACTGATGGGCCAGGAGGGGGTCGCTTCCAGTCAGCCCAGGACCTGGCGGCAGCGGTGGCGAAGGCGTGGGCCGGTGCAGCCCACCCGAGGAGCAGACCATACGTTGTCTGCACTGGCGGAGAGCCGCTACTGCAACTCGATGCCGCCGCTGTCGACGCCCTTCATGACGAAGGCTTCGAGGTGGCTATCGAGACGAACGGGACTCGGCCCGCACCCGCTGGCATCGATTGGATCTGCGTCAGCCCGAAGGCCGGCAGCGAGCTGGTTCTCACCGAGGGTCATGATCTTAAGCTTGTCTACCCCCAACCGGGGGCAGAGCCTGAACGATTCGAAGATCTGAACTTCGCTAACTTTCTCCTTCAGCCGATGGATGGGCCCGACCAAGCAGCGAACACCCGGACCGCCATCAGTTATTGCCTCGCCCATCCTCAATGGTCGTTGAGCCTGCAGACACACAAGTACATCGGGATTGCTTGATGGAAATCTTCCGTGAGTTCACCTTCGAAGCTGCTCACCGCTTGCCGCGCGTGCCCGAGGGGCACAAGTGCGCTCGCCTCCATGGGCACTCCTATCGCGTTGAGGTACACGTACGCGGCGAGGTCGGAGCGTCGACCGGATGGGTGATGGACTTTGGCGACATCAAGGCAGCATTCCGGCCCCTCCTGGACCAACTGGACCACTACTACCTAAACGAGGTGCCGGGCCTCGACAACCCGACCAGCGAAGTGCTGGCGCAATGGATCTGGGCGAGACTTGTCGATCAGTTGCCGCTGTCGGCCATCATGGTCAGGGAGACCTGCACCTCGGGCGCTGTCTACCGAGGCGATGCCTCGTGACGGAGGCGATGGCCGACGAAAGTTCGCCGGGCGTCCCTGCAGACAGCAACAGCCCGTCGCAGGCGCCAGCTCGCGTTCATATCGTCGTCACCTGCGCAAATCGCAAGAACCTGGCAGTGCCTGCGGCGCTGCGGGTCAGGGCGCTTTCGAACTACGCACCTAGGCAGAAGCTCGCAGAGTGGACCCGACGACTGTCCGAACCTAGCCAGTCTTCCACTGCCGCAACGTCGCTCTATGCTGGCGAGCACTGGGCCATAGCACGTCAGCTGGTCAACCCGAGAAGCGTGGAGACGCAACTCTGGATCTGCTCCGCGGGGTACGGACTGATCCCCGCCACCGCGCAGCTTCGCCCCTACGCCGCGACCTTCGCGTTGCGCGAAGCAGACTCGGTCGGACAAGGTTCGACCGAGAACCGCGACTGGTGGCGGGGACTAAGCGAGTGGGTTGGCCCGGAGCCCGGTACGCCCCGATCGTTCTACCACCTGGCCCGAATGAATCCCGACGACACGATCATCGCCGTCCTATCGGATACCTACCTTCGGGCGTGCAGTGATGACCTACTGAGGGCGGCGGGGCGGCTAGGCGACCCGCAACGGCTGACAATCGTTGGGCCGGCTCAGTCGGACCCCGACTTGGACGAGCTCGTCGTCGGCGTGACCGCTCGCATGAGACCGGCAGTCGGCGGCAGTCTGCTCGCCCTTAACGTGCGCGTTGCGCAGCACCTCCTCGGCCGAGTCACCGCGGAGCATCGCACCCACCGCCGCTCGTACTTCCGGGCGTTGGCCCACGAACTGGCAGCCGCCGCGCCCCCGCCGCCGCCTCCGATTCACCGTGAGCGCATGACCGACGACGAGGTTAAGGCCTTCATCCGGCCACTGGCGGAGGCCGGGCCAACCTCGGCAACGCGCCTGCTCAGACAACTACGGAACTCCGGCAAGTCATGTGAGCAGGCACGTTTTAAGCAACTGTTCGATGAGATCTCGCTGGAAGTGCACTGCTGATGGCGCCCTCACATGACTCGAAGAACATCGCACGTCGTGCGCTGCGAATCGCTCAGCCGGGCACTCCAGCGCTCTACCTCTTCGCACTGCAGGCAGAAGAGGTACTCCAAATCGGAGATATCTCCCGCGTCAGCCGAGACGATGCCGGGAAGTTGATCGGCTACCAACGCCCGCAGGTACGGAAGCACATACAAGAGATCGTCGAGTACCTCGACACCGAGGCCGCCGTCTTTCCCAACCCCATCATCTTGGCCCTCTCGTCCAGCGTCCGGTTTCAGTCGAGCAGAGGGCCAGGTGCCGCAGATGGACTCGCGACCTCCGGGCTACTTAGCATCCCCCTGCCGCAATCCGGCAAGCCGAAGCCCGCATGGATCGTCGACGGACAGCAGCGAGCCCTGGCGCTGTCCCGTACCCAACGGCAGCAGTTTCCTGTACCAGTCACGGCGTTCGTAGCGGACAGCGTAGGTTTCCAGCGCGACCAGTTCCTACGTATCAACAACACGCGTCCACTGCCGCGTGGCCTGGTGACCGAACTCCTGCCGGAGGTCGACAGCCCGCTACCACCGCGACTCGCAATCCGGAAGGCACCCTCGGCGCTGTGCGACGTCCTGAATGCCGACAAGGCATCGCCGTTCTACGGGCTGATTAAGCGGGCGTCGACCAACCGGCAGCAGGCACCGAACGCTGTTATCACAGACACCGTCGTTGTCGAGATGATCCAAGAGAGCCTCACCTCACCGGCCGGTTGCCTCTTCCCCTACCGCGACGTCACGCGCAACGAGACAGACTTCGACGGGATCCTCCAGGCGCTCTGCACATATTGGTCAGTAGTGCGTGACACGTTCCCCGAGGCATGGGGCAAGCCGCCAACCAAGAGCCGCCTCATGCATGGGGCCGGCATACGAGCTATGGGACGGCTGATGGACCGCGTGCTGGGCACGGTTGATCCACGCCTCCCCGAAGCACCCGAGTTGATCAGCAAACACCTCGCCGTGATCGCGCCGCATTGCCAATGGACGGGAGGAAGGTGGGACGAACTCAACCTTCGCTGGAACGAGATTGAGAACGTGTCCCGCCATGTACAGGAATTGTCCAATTATCTCATCCGCGTCTACCTGAACGAACGGGCGGGAATTCGATGAAATTCTTCTTCCCCGACAGCCAGGACCAGGTAGACCCCACCTTCGACTTCCTAACAGAGGAACGCGACCCGTTCCGAGTGCGCCAACGCGATGACCTGTACGCCCACGAAGTGCTGAAGCCACCGCCGTTCAACGGCCTCTTGGTCTCCAAGGCAATCGTAGATGGGACTGTCGGCACCAGCACCGGCAAGTACACCCTGCCCCAGCGCCACAGGCTTTACCGGCAAGGGGCGCGTGAGTTCTTCCGCCTCGATAATGGCAGCGCGCCGTTAAAGATCATGGGTGACTGCGGAGCTTTCTCGTACGTTGGCGAGGATTATCCTCCCTACACTGTCGAAGAGGTTGTCAGCTTTTACGAGGGGTGCGGGTTCAACTACGGCATCTCCGTCGACCACGTCATCTTTCAGTACGAGCCGAAGGTCCTTCGTACCGACGAGGCAGCCAAGGAGTGGGTCCGACGGCAACAGATCACCCTCGATCTCGCGGCAGAATTCTGGCAACGTTGTTCAGCCAGCGACGTTCACTTCACGCCCCTTGGAGTGACTCAGGGTTGGAGCCCGGAGTCATATGCCGATGCAGTGGTGGAGTTGCAACGGATCGGGTACCGACGGATCGCGGTCGGGGGCATGGTGCCGCTGAAGACGAAGGAAATCCTCGCTTGCCTCCGCGCCATCGACGATGTACGCCTGCCCGACACCCAGTTGCACCTCCTAGGCATCAGCCGCGTCGACGAAATTCCAACCTTCGCTGGCCACGGCGTAACGAGCTTCGACAGCACGTCGCCCTTCCGTCAGGCATTCAAAGACGACCGGGACAACTACTACGCGCTCGATCGGACTTTCGTGGCGCTTCGCGTCCCTCAAGTCGACGGGAACGCGAAGCTCAAAGCGCGGATTCGCTCCGGTGAGATCAGCCAACGGCAGGCCATGCTGCTCGAGCGCGCCGCGCTAGCCCGCCTTCGCGAGTTCGATAGGGGAGAAATCCCCGTTGAGGCCGCGCTGGAGGCACTGGACGCCTACAGCGCGGTATGGGACGGCAAGGCAAACAGAAGTAGTCAGTACCGAGACACACTTGAGAACCGGCCGTGGCAGGAATGTGATTGCTCGATCTGCAAGAAGGTGGGTATCGAGACAGTCATCTTCCGTGGGGCGGAGCGCAACAAGCGCCGCGGTTTTCACAACCTACACGTATTTGGGCAGCGACTACGCCGGCACCTTGGAGACGACGATCATGATTAAGCAGGGAGACGAGAGCACCATGGCCGCGACCTCTGGGATCGTCCTACACCTTCCGGCGCTCGAAATCAGCCAGGGGCCAGACCGGCGCCTGTACACGTTTGCGGTGGACGGCAAGCAAGTCCCGTCCTTCGCCGCTGTCTCGCGCGTTAGGCGAGACAGCCAGCAGCAGCTGCACGGCTACCAACGGCCCGAGGTCCTGGCCCACGTGGCGGCGATTCGCCGCTACGTGGAGTCTGATGACAGCCCACTACTGCCGAACGCAATCGTCGTGGCCTTCGACGACCGGGTTCGCTTCATCCCTTCTGCAGAGCACAGCGACGGGCCTGGCTACGTTCGGATGGGGACCCTAGTCGTACCCGTGAGTGAGGACTGGGAGGACGCCGACAAGCCTGGCTTCATCGTGGATGGTCAGCAGCGTTGCGCGGCCATTCGGGATGCGGCGGTCTCGGCGTTCCCAATCTGCGTCACCGCCTTCATCACCGCCGACCAGGCCGACCACCGATCGCAGTTCATCCTCGTCAACTCCACCAAGCCCCTCCCTAAGGGCCTAATCCATGAGCTGCTTCCGACGGCGTCTGGCCCACTGCCGAACCAACTGCGCGTACGGCAACTCCCCGCGACGGTCCTTGAGCGACTGAACTTCGAAGAGCGTTCGCCGCTACGTCACATGATCCAGACGCCAACCAATCCCACGGGCGTCATCAAGGACAACTCCATGCTGCGCATGCTCGAGAACAGCATCTCGGATGGGGTCCTGTACCGGTTCCGCGGAAGCGACGGGGCACTGCCCAACATTGGACTGATGGTGACCGTACTGAGCGACTTCTGGACAGCCGTGCGGGAGGTATTCGGTGAGGATGCCTGGGGCAAACCCCCTCGCAAGTCGCGCCTGATGCACGGAGCCGGGATCATCAGCATGGGCTATCTGATGGACGCCATCGCCGACACAAACGGCAGCGGCGAGGACGTGCCGGACACTCAGGGATTCGCTGCCGGGCTGAAGACCGTAAAGGACTACTGCCGCTGGACCGAGGGCACGTGGGATCTGGGCGATGGGATTCCGCGCCGCTGGAACGATGTTCAAAACACCCCTCGGGATATTCAACGAATCACCGACTTCCTGGTTTCCACATATTATTCCAAGCAGGGACGGCGGCACGACCGGTCAAGCCGGCTCTTTTAGCCGCACCTCCCGTCGAGACCAAGGTCCAGGAGTCTAGCGCCGGACTGGCTGCGACCAGCCGCTGAAATTTGCCGGTTGTCCTTGGCCCTACTACTGGGCAGGGCCAAGGACAAGCATTGCCCGGCGGAATGCTGACAAAAGGCAAACGGCGGGGATCCGAGCACGACTTGGCGTTCTAGGAGTTAGTCGCAGCCGGGGAAAGCGAATGCTCTAACGCCTGCAGGAATGAGGTCACCCCACGCCCCCGCGGCAATATCTGTCTACTTCTTGGGCGTGCGGCATCGATGGCGCCGGTAGCGGAATGGGAGGCATGCCAGGTGTCAACGATCAGATAGTCAGCGCGACGCGCGAGCGACTGCAGCGCCGTTGTGGAGACCGTGTCGGCATTTCCCTCCACCGCTTTAAGCGAGCAGAGCCGCGACAGCCGCTTCTCAAGCGATTCTGCCGCTCTCGGTAGGAGCGAATACAGCCCGACTACTCGACCATCAAGCTGTCGCCACGTTCCGTCGGTCTCCTCCGTCGGCTCCTGCACGATCTGAAGCGGCATGCCGACCTCTTCGGCCAGCACCTCCAACTCCGAGCGCTGTCGGAGGTTGAGCCGCTTCTGGAAGTCCTGGCCCCTACCCAGGACCTCCATCACGGTGGCGGCCCGGCTGCCGAGATCAGGAGCAGGAGTATTGAGCAGGACTTCGACCAGGCCGAGACCCCAGTCGAACACGGTTGGCGAGGCCACCCGCCGCCAGAGCGTGCCCACCTGGTCCAGCAGCTCCCGATAACGCGTCTCCGCTGGCGCCGCCTGCAGTAGTTGATCGAGCAGAACGAGGTACGCCTCACGTACCGGTGCGCTCATGTTCTGCTGGTCCGCCAGCACTACCAGGACGGTGTCGCAGAACTCCACCGCCTGTGCTGTCGAAGCCGTGTCCGCAGCGGCCAGACAGAGGAGGTCAAGCACCATCGCCACCTGGTCCGCGTTGGCGCCCGTCCAACCGTCCAGCACATCGCTCGCTAGTTGGCTCAGCTTGGAAGCCTCCAGCGTTCCCAGCCCCTCCCATTGTGCGTGCTGCGAACGCAAGACCTCCGCCGCCTTCGGCCAGCGATCGTCCCGGCTCAGCCGGGAGGACCATTCGACCCAACCTTTGCAAGTGCTGTCGACGAATCGGGCAAGGTCGTCGATGTCACGGTTCAGCCGCCGGTCGAGGCTTATCCGTTCCTCGACGACGAGTGCCTGGACGATCTCGAGCACGACGGACCCGTTCGCGTGGTCCGCGATGTCGAGAACGGCCTGGACGGCGAACTCTGCGATCTCAGGGTCGGCGGTGTTGAGGAACGCCTGAATAACGACCTCGTACTGTCCGTCCTCGAACAATGCGCGGACATCGGCGCCTCCGGTTGTTGTCGGCTGAGCGGCAGGCTGCGCGAGCGCGCCCAGGCGGTGCAGCCGCTCTCGTTCGGCGTCGTCAGCGACGTGCAGCAATCGCTGAAATCGCTCGTCGTCACCTCGCGTCAGAGCGTCGACGGCGGCGACAGCACGGCCGCCTGCGCTGGCCGGGACGTCGACTGCGGCGGCGAGGGAGCCGTAGCGGGCGCCGAGGCCAGTGCTTTCGTACACGTCCTGTGGGGTGAGACCGGCCGCGCAGAGGTCGGCTACCTCGGTCCACCACAGCATTTCGAGGAGGACTTCGTTGACCGCACGAGACCGACGCGTCCGCAGCAGTTCGGCCAGGTACGGCAACTCGCGGAGCTCGCGCCACCGCCCGAGTTCGCCGAGCAATTCGATGCGCAGGAACCGGAGGTTCTCGGCGCTGAGTTGCCCGGTCAGGCGCAGGTCCTGCAGCGCCTGCTCGGCAAGTCGACTGTCCCGCTGCAGCAGAGCAAGTCGGAAGTCACGCAGCAGGTCGATGTGCGAGTGCCGGATCGGGCGTACCCGCGCGTCCCTCCCCCTGACGGTCGCGACGGCGTCTTCCAGCCGGTCGAGCAACTCCACGGGGGCGACAGCGGCACGGCGCACGTACGACACCTGCACTAGGCCCGCCACCTGCAGTGACCGGTCGGCCTGCTCCGCGGTGGAGAGCTGTACCGCCTCGATGGTCGCGGTCGCCGGGCCGAGGAACGCCTGTAAC
>NZ_JAGPXV010000010.1:0-25885 GCF_018070405.1 Micromonospora sp. D75 | reverse complement strand
CCCGCCGCAGCAGCGCGCCGCCGCGGGCCCCGAGCGCCAGCCAGTCCTGCGGGCGGGGCGCCAACCGCGCATCCCGCACGGGGAGAGGGGGGCCGCGCCTCCGTGGCGCGCCGCGCTCGTCGTGGGCGGACATCGCGGCGAGCGTCTCCGGGTACCAGCCGCGCCGCCGGACCGGCGTGGAGACCAGCACCAGGCGCCGGACCAGGTCGGGGTGCTGGATCGCGGTACGCAGGGCCACCCCGCCGCCGAGGGAGTAGCCGAGCACGTCGGCCCGGGGCAGGCCGAGGTGGCGCAGCAGCGCGGCGACGTCGTCGGCCATCGACTCGTACCGCAGCGGCCGGTCCACGTCGGCGGTGCGGCCGTGGCCCTGCAGGTCGACGGCGATCAGCCGCCGGCGCGTGGCCAGCGCCGGGCGGACCGGCGCGAACGTCTCCGTCGAGCCGTACTCGCCGTGCAGCAGGACCAGCGGTTTGCCGGCCCCGTGCTCCTCGTACCAGATCCGCAGCCCGCCGACGTCCGCGTAGCTCACCCGCTGATCGTCGCGCCGCCGATGCCGCGGCGGGCGTGTTTACCGTCGCCGCTCAGCTCGACGCGCGGGGGCGGGCCCGCAGGTGGGCGCGTTCGCCCTGGCTGCCGAAGAGGCTGAGGAACTCCACCCCCTCGCTGTCGGCACGCCCGAACCAGTGCGGTACGCGGGTGTCGAACTCGGCCGCCTCACCGGGGACCATCACCAGGTCGTGCTCGCCGAGCACGAGCCGCAGCCGCCCGTTGAGCACGTAGACCCACTCGTACCCCTCGTGGGTCTTCGGCTCGGGCTCGGACCGGCCGCCGGCCGGGATGATCAGCTTGTACGCCTGGATGCCGCCGGCGCGGCGGGTGAGCGGCAGCATGGTCATCCCGAACGCGGCGACCGGCCGCAGGTGGACGCGCGGGTCGCCGGTGGGCGGGGCGCCGACCAGCTCGTCCAGCGTCACGCCGTGCGCGCGGGCGAGCGGGAGCAGCAGTTCGAGGGTGGGCTTGCGGCCGCCGGACTCCAGCCGGGACAGCGTGCTCACCGAGATGCCGGTGGTGGCGGAGAGGTCGGTGAGCGTGGTCTCCCGCTCACGCCGCAGCGCGCGCAGCCGGGGACCGACCGCGTCGAGGGCCTGGTCGAGGTCGACATCCATGCCCCCAGTTTGCCACATCAGCAAGAGAGTTTGCGGTTCTGCGCTTCCCCGCCGCAGTCTGGTCGCGGAGGTGGTTACGATGACCGAGAACTACGAGGTACTGGTGATCGGCGGCGGCGCGGCCGGGCTGAGCGGCGCGCTGATGCTGGCCCGGGCACGCCGGTCGGTGCTCGTGGTGGACGGCGGCGAACCGCGCAACGCGCCCGCCGACGGCGTGCACGCGCTGCTGGGCCACGACGGCGTACCGCCGGCCGAACTGCTGGCGCGCGGCCGGGACGAGGTCCGCGGCTACGGCGGGCACCTGGCCGAGGGCCGGGTCGAGGCGGTACGCCGCGACGGCGACGGCTTCGAGGTGACGCTCGCCGACGGCCGGCGGGTACGCGCCGGTCATGTGCTCGTCGCCACCGGCCTGGTCGACGAACTGCCCGAGGTGCCGGGCCTGCGCGAGCGCTGGGGCCGGGACCTGGTGCACTGCCCGTACTGCCACGGCTGGGAGGTGCGGGACCGGCCGATCGGGGTGATCGGCAGCGGCCCGATGTCGGTGCACCAGACGCTGCTGTTCCGGCAGTGGAGCGACGACGTGGTCTACCTGCGGCACACCGCGCCGCCGCTGACCGACGAGCAGGCCGAGCAGCTCGCCGCCCGCGGTGTGCCGGTGGTCGAGGGCGAGGTCGCGGCCGTCGAGACGGCCGGGGACCGGGTGACCGGGGTACGCCTGCGCGACGGCCGCACCGTCGACCGGGAGGTGCTCACCGTCGCGCCCCGGATGGTCGCGCGCACCGGGTTCCTGGCCGGACTGGGCCTGCGCCCGCAACCGCACCCCAGCGGGATGGGCGAGTACCTGCCGGCCGACGAGTCGGGGCGTACCGAGGTGCCCGGGGTGTGGGTCGCGGGCAACGTGACCGACCTGTCGGCGCAGGTCGGGGCCGCTGCCGCGGCTGGTGCCCGGACCGCGGCGATGATCAACGCGGAACTGGTGAACGAGGAGACCCGCCGGGCGGTCGAGGCGCGGCGTGACGCGCGAGGGTGGGTGACCACGAATCCCCTCTAACCTGACAATTCTTCCCCTAGGTTGAGTCGAAGAGGGCAGTCGGAACCTGGGGGGCGACGTGAAGAGCTATCCGGCGATCGAGGATCACGGGCTCATCGGCGACCTCCAGACCGCAGCGCTGGTGACCTGTGACGGGACGATCGACTGGTTCTGCGCGCCGCGCTTCGACTCGCCCAGCGTCTTCTGCGCGTTGCTGGACAAGGACAAGGGCGGCTTCTTCCAGATCGCCCCGCACGACGTCCGGTACGTCACGAAGCAGCTCTACCTCCCCGGCACGCCGATCCTGATCACCCGGTTCATCAGCGCGGACGGCGTCGCCGAGGTGATGGACTTCATGCCGGTGACCGGCGAGCGGGTCACCGACTCGCACCGCATCGTGCGCATGGTCAACATGGTGCGCGGCAGCATGCGGTTCCGGGTGGAGTGCCGGCCGCGCTTCGACTTCGCCCGGGAGAGCCACGAGCTGGAGCGACACCGCAACGGTTACCTGTTCCGGAGCCGGTCGGCGACGCTCGCCTTCAACCCGATCGATCCCGTGCGGCAGCTCTGGGCCAAGACCGGCGAGATCCGCATGGAGGACGGCGACCTGATCGCCTACGGCACGTTGCAGGAGGGCGACACCGGCGGGGTGGTCCTGGAGACCGGCATCGACGAGCCCAGGATCATTCCGCCGGAAGAGGTCCAGGGCATGTTCGAGTGGACCCGGGACTACTGGCGGCGCTGGGTCGAGCGCTCCCGCTACACCGGGCGCTGGCGGGAGATGGTCGAGCGCTCGGCCATCACGCTCAAGCTCATGACGTACGCGCCGACCGGCGCGATGATCGCCGCGCCGACCGCCGCGCTGCCCGAGCTGGTCGGCGGCTCCCGCAACTGGGACTACCGCTACACCTGGGTACGCGACACCTCGTTCTCCGTGCACGCGCTGCTCGGCCTCGGGTTCACCGAGGAGGTCAGCCGGTACATGGACTGGCTGGACGAACGCATCCGCGAGGCCGGCGACCACCAGGACCCACTGAAGATCATGTACCGGGTGGACGGGTCCTCGGACCTGCACGAGGAGGTGCTCGACCACCTGGAGGGCTACCGCGGCTCCCGTCCGGTGCGGATCGGCAACGGCGCCGCCGACCAGCTCCAGCTCGACATCCACGGCGAGGCGCTCTACGCCATGCACCTCGCCGACGAGCAGGGCATCCGGGTGTCGCACCAGGTGTGGAAGAGCACCGTGCGGCTGATCGACTGGCTCTGCCACAACTGGGACCAACGCGACGCCGGAATCTGGGAGAGCCGCCACCACCCCCGCAACTACACGTTCGGCCGGGTGATGTCGTGGGTGGCGCTGGACCGCGCCATCCGGCTGGCCACCCGCACCGGCCGGCCCGGCGACATGCACTGCTGGACCGAACAACGCAACCGGATCTACAACCAGGTCATGGCCCGCGGTTTCCACCGGGAACGCGGCAGCTTCGTGCAGGCGTACGACGAGAACGTGCTCGACGCCGCCCTGCTCTACATGCCGGCGGTCGGCTTCGTCACGCCCACCGACCCGCTGTGGCTGTCCACCCTCGAGTCGATCGAGCGGGACCTGGTCTCGGACAGCCTGGTCCACCGGTACGACCCGGTCCACTCCCCCGACGGGCTCCCCGGTCACGAGGGCACGTTCAACATGTGCACGTTCTGGTACGTCGAGGCGCTGGCCCGCTCCGGCCGGCTGGACGACGCCCGGCTCACCCTGGAGAAGATGTTCACCTTCAGCAACCACCTCGGGCTCTACGCCGAGGAGATCGCCTCCACCGGTGAGCAGATCGGCAACTATCCGCAGGCGTTCAGCCACCTCGCCCTGATCAACTCGGCGCTGGCGGTGAACGACCTGCTCGACGCCGAGGCCTCCGCCCGCCTCCGCCGGTAACTCCGGTGATCTCCGGCCCGGAGCCGGGTACTGTTTGCCGCATGAGGTTCTTCGCCGCTGTCATGAAGCCCTGGTCCCTCCGCTGACGGCGGCAGGGTGACCGGCTTCTTCTGACGTACCAGCTCTGCTCCGCCGTCCCGGCGTTCCCGCCGGGCGGTGTCCTCGCGCTGCCCGGCTCCACGACGAGCCGAAGAGCGGACTGTGCACAACCTCGACAACATTCCTTCCTTCCCATCCACCTCGGGCGGTTCGCTGCCCGCCGGGCACCGGGCGCACGTGCGGGCCGACGGCGTCCGCGTCGTACTCGGCGGCCGGGTCGTGCTGTCCGACGTCAGCGTGACCGTCTCCGCCGGTTCCCGCCTGGCGGTCGTCGGCGAGAACGGCCGCGGCAAGACCACCCTGCTGCACGTGCTGGCCGGCCTCATCGCTCCCGACCAGGGCGTGGTGGAACGGCTGGGCACGATCGGCGTCGCCCGGCAGAACCTGGAGTCGCGCCACGGCGAGACCGTGGGCACGCTCGTGGGGGTGGCGATCCGGGAGTCCGAACGCGCGCTGCGGGCGTTCGACGAGGCCGCGATCGCGCTCACCGAGGGCCGGGCGGGCGCGGACGACGCGTACGCCGCCGCCCTGGACGCGGCGACCCGGCTGGACGCCTGGGACGCGCAGCGGCGCGTCGACGTGGCGCTGGCCGGCCTCGACGCCTGCCCGGACCGGGACCGGGAGCTGGCCACGCTGTCCGTCGGCCAGCGCTACCGGGTCCGGCTGGCGTGCCTGCTGGGAGCGCGGGTGGACCTGCTGATGCTGGACGAGCCGACCAACCACCTCGACGCGGACAGCCTGGCCTTCCTCACCGCCCGGCTACGCGACCACCCGGGCGGCGTCGTGCTGGTGACCCACGACCGCGCCCTGCTGCGGGACGTCGCCACGGAGTTCCTGGACCTCGACCCCAGCGCGGACGGGCGCCCGCGCCGCTACGCCGGGGACTACGCCGCCTGGCAGGACGGGCGCCGCCGCGACTTCGCGCACTGGGTACGCGACCACGAGGCGCAGCAGGCCGAGCACCAGCGGCTGGCCGACGGGGTACGGGAGGCGCGGGACCGCCTCAGCACCGGCTGGCGGCCGGAGAAGGGACACGGCAAGCACCAGCGCCAGTCCCGCGCGCCCGGACTGGTCCAGGCGCTGCGCCGCCGGCAGGAGGCGCTCGACGCGCACCGCGTCACCGTGCCGGAGCCACCGCAGCCGCTGCGTTGGCCACCGCTGGACACCCGTCCCGGACTGCCGATCCTGCGCTGCCACGACGTGACGGTGGCCGGGCGCCTGCGTACCCCGGTCACGCTCACGCTCGACGGCGGGGACCGCCTGCTGGTGACCGGACCCAACGGCGCGGGCAAGTCGACGCTGCTCTCCGTGCTGGCCGGTGACCTCATGCCGTCGACCGGGGAGGTCCGGCACCTGTCCGGGGCGCGCGTCGCGTACCTCGGTCAGGAGGTGCCCGACTGGCCACTGGCGCTGCTCGCCCACGACCTGTACGAGCAGCACGTGGGCCGGTTGCGCTCCGCCGGGCGCGTCGGCTCCGGCACGGCCCTGCCGCTGAGCGCGACGAACCTGCTCGACGCCGAGGCCCGGCGTACCCCCGTCGGCCGGATGTCGCACGGACAGCAACGGCGGCTGAACCTGGCGCTGCGCCTGGCCGAACGTCCCGACCTGCTGATCCTCGACGAACCCACCAACCACCTGTCGGCGCCGCTGGTCGACGACCTCACCGCCGCCCTGCTGACGACGAGGGCCGCGGTGGTGGTCGCCACCCACGACCGGCAGATGCTCCACGACCTGGCGGCGTGGCCCACGCTGTCGCTCACCGCCCCGGCGGTGCCAGGTCGTTCGGTCACGGAGGGTGATGCCCGGCCGGAAGACTGAGTGCTTCGAGCGATATGACTGAGAGGTATATTTATGCCTCTCAGTCATATCGACTTCTCGTCACCTCTTCTCCACCGGGGCTGGACCCGCTGGCTACCGTGGATGTCCGGGGCAGTCGGCGAAGGAGCGGCGGGATGTCTGTCGACGGAGCGGGCGCCGGTGCCGTCAGCCGCCCCTCGCGCTACGAGGAGGTCGTCCTCGGCCTGCTACGGGGCGAGGGGGCGACCGTGCTGACAGCCGGTCTCTGGCTGCTCGTCACGTCCCTGTTCACCGCGCTGTTCCTGACCTTCGCCGGGTGGCAGGTGTGGGAGAACCGCATGCTGGAGACCAGAGGCCGGATCGGCGACGCGCAGGTGGTGCGCGCCAACTACGAAGGGCCCGGCAAGTCCCTGAACGTCGTCTACCTGTCGGGGCCGGTGGGCACGACGGCGATCCTGGAGAACCCGGTGCACCGGCCGGCCGCGGGCGACGTGATAGCGGTCCGGTACGACCCCCGGCACCCCACCCACCTGCGGGAAGCGGACGCGCCGATCTGGCGGTGGCCGGACTTCCTGGTGACCGTGCCGCCCGCGGTGGCGGGCTGCCTCGTCGTACCGGCCGAGTGGATGCGGTTCCGGCGTCGGCTACGGGAGCGACGAGTCTGAGCAGTCACCGCCCCTGCGGACCGGCCTCCCGGGTCCAGCCGACGAAGCGGCGGTGCAGGGCGCCGGCAGGTGCCCAGGGCATGTCCTCGGAGGCTTGCACGAGGTAGGCGCCGAGATACAGGGCCAGCGACACCGGCGCACCGGCGTACTCCGCCCGCAGCTTCCGCCGGCGAGTAGGGCACGGCCACGGCAGGTCGCAACCGCCGCAACTCCAGACCGGCATGACCGGGCCGTGGGTGGTCACCGCACACCCTCCAAGAACCGCGCGGTGATCGCCCGCGCCTGCCGGCTCGTCGCCCATTCCGCCTGCCAGCACGGGTACGGCGTGAGCAGCGACCACCACGCCCGGCACCCGGCACACATGCCGTCGAGTCCCCGTACGTGTACCGCGAGGATCGTCTCCTCCGGCCCGGCGATCACTTGTCGCTCGCCTGTGGCCAGTGACCGCGATTGATCGGAATCCGATGCCGCGAATGACAGGGCAGCTCGGCTCCGCACCGGCAAACCCGTCTCCACCGCCGCCAGCACCACACCGGCCGATGCCGCCGGGCTAAGGTCAACGCGGCGGCCGACAGGTATGCGTCGTACGAGACGCGGCGCTCCCGCGAGGCATCGCCGTCCGGGGACCGTTGCCCGCCTCGCGCCTGGTCCAGCAAACGGCGTCTGGCGATTTCCTGCTCCATCGCCTGGATGCGCTCGCCGAAGCCGGACACCGCCGACGACGGAAGGTACCGACCGACGAGCCGCCGCAGGAGCCCAATGGTCACCGTCATCTGTCCGGCCCTCCGTGGTGAGGGCACGGACGACACCTGCTGATGTGCCTATCCGCGCCCGGTGGAGATCCAGCGTCACGCCGAGCGCGTCCACGATCCAGGAGGTGACTGTCCGCTAACCAGGTGTGCTGTCCGCTGTCGATCGGCGGGCGGGGGCGTACTCGACGCACAGGTCACGCAGCATCGCGGCCTCCGGCACGCCCGACTGCTCCACCTTCGCGAGCAGTTCCGCGGCTCGCCACCAGTTCGACGGCACCACCCGCCCGGACGCCACCGCCTGCGCCCCGAGCGCAACCGCCTCATCCGGCTGGTCGGCGGCGACCAGGGCAAGTCCGAGGTCGAGACGCGCCGACGCGGAACGGCGAGGACGCGCTCCCCCATCACCGTGCGGGTCCAGATCGGTCAGTACCGCCCGCGCCACCTGCTCGGCAGCCGGGTCACCGGCCCACGCCAACGTCGTGGCCATATAGGCGGCGGCCTTCGCGGGGTCGTAGCGGTAGTGATGCTCGGCCCGTTCCGGAACGGGCAGATTCGCCGTCAACCGCTCCACCCGCTCCAGCGCTCGCCGGGTGGCGGCCACATCACCGATCCGCGCCCACGCGCGAGCTTCCTGGGCAGTCGACTGAATCCTGGCCGAGCTGCCTTTCGGCGCGACCCGCTGTGCTTGATGAGACAGATCGAGTGCCGTCCGGTAGTCACCTTGCGTCAACACGTCCCAGGCCCGGGTCTCCAGACACCACGCCTGGATCTCCGCATGCTCGGCGTGTTCGGCAAGCTCACGAGCAGCACGCAGATGAGCAGCCGCCGCGCCGCGCTGCCGCAGGTCGATGTGAACGGTGGCCCGCAGCACCGCCAACCAACCGCCCGCAACCAACAGCCGACGCTGCTGAGCAAGCGTGACCCGTCCGTCCAGCAGCCGCACCACATAGGCCAGATGTCGCCGCACCAGCGGCAACAGATCCGCCGGCGCCATAGTCGGATAGGAGCTGGCGAGGTCGTCGACGCCCTGCTCGATCCGTTCGAGCACCTCACCGCTGACATCACTGGCGGCAACCCTCGCCCGCAACTCGCCCGCCTCGGCCGCATGGTCGATCGGCGCATCGACCAGCCGAGCAAGCACACCTCCGGCGTCGAGAATCCGGTCCAAGTGGCGCGCCGTGTCGACAGTCGGAGCCTTGAGCCCTGCTTCCAGCTCGTGCAGATGGCTCTTGCTTCGATGGGCGAGCTGCCCGAGGGACCGAAGCGACAGACCACGCCGCTCCCGAAACTCGCGCAGAGCTGCCCCGAAGCGCGGATCGACGGAGGAAGCCATAGCCCAGCTCCAAGCTCAAGAGGCCCGGCGAACTCACCCGGCCGCCATTCTGTCGACGGTACCCCGAAACGCCGCTCGTCGATGACCTACGGGCCACGCACCAACGGTGACACCACTGCGACACAGCGCTATCGTGTCGCTCATGGCCGCTCCCGACACGGCCCTGGGCGCCCTCCATGACGGGATGCGCATGAACCAGGACGACTTCGCACGCGCGCTGGAGGTCGTCACCGGCCTGCCCATCTCACTGCTCGGCTTCGCCGCGGTGCCCGGTGGGCACGTGGCCGACGACCAACAGGGTGGCCACGACCTGACCTCGCCCGTGTCGAACCTGGCCACGCCGACGCCGGCTGCCGAGCCCAGCACGGCGCACAGGTCATACGAGGGCGTGTGGCTCAGCCGCTACCAGTACTACTCCAGCGGACGGGAGGAGTCCTTCGCCGGACAGCACTTCGTCGTCCTGCTGCAGCACGGCGACAGGCTGACCGCGCGCAGCCTGCCCGGGTCGGCGTCCTCATCTCTGTCGCTGGACCTGACCGTGGACGGGGCCGTTGTCACCGGCACCTGGGTGGAGCAGACCGATCCGGCCGGCTACTACCGGGGTGCCCGCTATCACGGGGCGATCCAGCTTCTGGCCGAGCCGACGGGCCGGCGGATGGCCGGTAAGTGGGTCGGATTCGGCAAGGACATGGACGTGAACACCGGCCCGTGGGAGCTCGTCTTCCGCGACGCGTCGACCTCCCAGGCGACGCTGGACCGGTACAACACCTCAGCGACATAGCGCCGTGGCCTTGTTCTGGCGCCGACTACTCTGCACTCGGGGTACGACACGGCACGGCGTCCGGATCCGGCGAAACGCCCGGTGCCCACGACACAACAGGAGAGCGCTGTGACAGTCCGCGCCACGGGCCACCCACTGACCCGGCTGGAAGCCGCCCAGGCGCAGGCGGAGCACGTACTCGGCCCCCGGGAGGCGAAGCGGATCGCGACGTTCGGCAACGGCGGCCTGTACGTCCGGGCCGGCACCGGGGCGCAGGCCTTGGCCTGGCTCGTCGACTTCACGGTGTTCCTGTTCGGTGTCGGGGCGGGCGTCGTCGCCCTGTCCCTGGTGGACCGCGCGGTCACCCTGTCCGACAACTTCGCCGCCGGGGCGAGCCTCTCGTTGCTCGTGGTGGTGCCGCTGCTCTACGGCCTCTGCTACGGCAACGGCCGGGCGCTCGGCGCGCTGCTCGCCGGCACCCAACTCGTCAGGGCGAAGGACGGCGGCCGGATCGGCCTCAAGGCGTGCTGGGCCATGCTGGTCCGGACGCTGTTGATGCCGGTGCTGGTCGTCGTGCTGGTGGTGACCGCGTTCAGTACCGGATCCTCAGACGCGCCCGGTTCGCTCGTGCGGACCACCATCGATCCGGGTGCCACCCGGCGGCTCCACGACGCGGGCATTCGCTGACCCGTCGCGCAATCGCGTCCCCATGGGCGGATACCGGCCCGCGTACCGCCTAGCCTCTCGGGGATGGAGCGACTGCGTGACCTTGCCGTCCGGCTGGCGATGGACGAGCCGGTCGGCGACGACCTGGCGATGGCGGCCGCGCACGCTCTGGCCCGTGGTGTCGACTCGCCGAGCGTGCGTGAGCTCGCCGGTCTGTCGAAGGAACTCGGCTCGCCGGTCCCGGACGAGAGCGGCGCCCGGCTGCACCTCATGCGTGCGGCAGCGGCGAGCATCATCGCCGGAGAGGGCGATCCCGAGGACCTGGCGCACGAGATCTACTGGCAGTCGGCCTACTTTCCCTCTGCGGAGCTGCGCGAGGTGGGCTACCGCTTTCTGTACCTGTACGCCGATTGCGGCGCAGCGCCGGATCAGACGGAGGAGGCGGTGGCGGCCATGAAGGAGGCGGCGCGGTCGTTCCTGCACGACCATCTATCACCTCCTCGTCCGTCAACTCGGGCTGGTTGAAGAACATCAGGGTGATGACGTCCGGGCAGCGCAGGATCCGCAGCCCGAAGGGTACGGCTCCAAGCCTGATCTCCAGCCATCCGCCGCTCGCCGGGCCTCTTGCTATCGGCGTTGCTGTCACCCCAAGAGCGATGTGCCCCTGACGCCAGATCAGCTTGTGTATGGTCCGCCGAGTGATCATCAAGAGGGCCAACCGCCGGCGAGGGTCGACGTCTCGATGGCCGCTGTTCGCACCGGCCGTCGCGGTCGGCCTACTGGTGCTCGGGTTGACGCTCAACGCCGTAACAGTCCTCTATGACCTCACGCACTGGGACGTCGTGTACCACGTGTCGCCGGAGGAGGCAGCGAACCGGAACGGGCTTGCCGACCTGGGGGCCGAGGTCGTCGGCCGGCTGACGGTGGTCCTGTCCGGTCTCGCTATGGCCGGCCTGCTCCTGTCGCTGGTGGGTCTCGTGCGAGGCAGAGCGTGGGCACATACGATGACCTGCATCCTGACCATTCCAATGGCCCTCTGCTGCGGCCAGGCGTTCATCGCAAATCGGGGCTCGTTCGCCGGAAGCCCTGACAACCCGAACGCGCCTCAGCACACCTCGGCACCGAGCGGGATCCGCCTCGCTGACTCGCTGGGGCCACCGTTACTCGTGGGAGCAGCGATCGTCGTCCTGATTCTGCTGTTCCTACCTGCCATCTACCGGCGGTTCCACCCGACGAAAACGACGTAGTAAGAGCGTTTCCGCTTGATCAACAGCGGCGCAGCCACCAGGGGTCGTGACCGGGCGTTTGAGGATCGTGATGGGTACGCCTCAACAATGCGTCGTCCAGGCGGTCGACAACTACCTGAAGCTCTCGCCCGGCATGGCTTGGCAGCGAGACGATTGCCTCTTCCAAGCGCAGTCGTGCCCAGGCTTCGCCACAGCAGGAACAGGCGAACTCCGCTTCCCACGGCTTCCACCGATGCCGGCTGCCGTACGCATGCGCGCCCCAGATCCTGATGGCGGCGGCCACCGTGCCCGGGAGCCACCGCCGCCCTTCCACCAGACGGATGGCAGCGTTCGCGGGACCGGAGAGTCCAGGAACATCCCGATAACGGGCCCACGGGCTTCGCGTGATGCGCACGCGGCGGCGAAGTGATCGGGGCTGCGGCTGCCTACGAGGCACTGCCCCTTCGGTGGAGAATCACACCTCAGATCCTCGCATGAAGGTCAACAGGGCGCAGGTCGGTCGCCCCGAACCCCTCGACGTCAGGAATGGCGGGGTCGCGCAGTTCCCGAACGAGGACCAGTGCCCTGCCCCACGATGCATCGTCCAGTTCCACAGCCCCGGAGGGTACGGCTCCGAGCCTGATCTCCGGCGGCTCATTCGTTGTCGAGGCGCCCTGGAACCAGCCTTGACCGGCTGCCTCACAGTGGGGGCAGGCATCTCACCCAGGGAGGTCGAAGTGCGCTGGCTCATCGTTCTGATCATCATCGCGGCGGCCGTCGCTGCGGTCGCACTGTGGCGCCATAGCCGGAAGACACCAGTCGACGGCGGCCAGGTGCGGGACCTCCAGGCATCCGCCGAGGCCCGCCGCAGGCTCGACGACCATCGGAACCGGACGGACGGCGGCAACACCGGCAGCGGTGGCGTCGGTGGCTGGAGCGCCTGACCTCATTGCAGGTCGTCAACGGGCTACTCGTGCTGTCACCGCACCGGCGGTTTGGCTGGCGTGAGCGGCGGGTGCGGCCGGTTCGGAGCTGCGAGCTGTCGCTTGCTCTCCCGTGTCGTCCGCCGCTAGTCGCGGCTGCGGCTTCCGCAACGCGGCAAGAACACCTGTTGTTGAATCAGCTCGAGTCGGCGGCCAACCCCGCCTGCTGATTTGCCTCTGCCTTTGGCAGTCCGGACGCTTGAAGCACGTCGCTGATGGCAAGGCGCAGCCGGGAAATGAGGACCATCTCGCAGAATCCGATCTCTTCGGCGCAGGCCTGGTTGACCTCCTCGATGGCCTGTTGCGCCCGCGCGCGTGCAAGGTCGGGCTCTCGGCCGGCGACGAAATCGCGATGCAGCAGCCGCACCGCTTGGCCGAGGTGCTCGATCGACGCTGAGAGGCCGGCGGGTACGGGTTCACGCAGCCGTACCGCCGATACGACCCAGTGCGCCAATTCGCGGCTGTTGGAGTAGGCGGATTGGAGGTGCTCGGAGGCGCGCTGATACCGGCGCAGGATGCCCAATCGTCGCCACCGCCAGGGTGAGAGAAGCGCGATCTCCCCCGCCGCGGCGACCATCTCGATCGTCTTGTCTCTTTCCTGCTCTACCGCGATCAGGCGCTGCAAGGCGTCGTCGGCCTGTTGAACCTCACGCCGATCCAACGCCTCGGCGACAGCCGTGAGAGCACGGGCGAAAACATCCAGCGACGGACCGGCAGAGCGGTGCACGACGCGCACAGGGTTGGCCGGCAGGATCAGCAACGCCACGGCGATGGCCGTCGCGCCCCCGATCAACGCGTTGACCGTCCGCGCCACAGCCAGGTGGGATTGCTGCGCAGTCAGCGTCCCCAGCAGCACCGCGGTGCTTCCTGCGTGCACCATCACGGCGCCGCCCCCGCGAATCACGGCTACCGACGAGATCGCGAATGCCACGATCACGGCGATCTGTATCGGCCCCGTCCCGATGGCGAAGATGATCAACTGCCCGGCCGCCACCCCGAGGATCACCCCGGCGATGAGTTCCGCCGCTCGCCTGATCCGATTGCCGAGGGCTGCTGCGACCGTGCCGATCGAGGCGGCGGGGGCGAACAACGCCTGTGGATTGTGCAGCACGTCGCTGGCGATGAACCAGGACAATCCAGCGGCCACACCCGCCTGAACAGCGATTATGGAGTACGTGCGAAGCCGCTCGAAAGCTTCCCGGCCTTCTCGTTGCACCATCTCTGGCCGCAAACCCGGGTCCACGGTAGCCACGTCTCACCTCCGAGGAGCAGTGCAGGCGAGGGTTACGTCTGCGGCAACCGCTCGGGGGAGGTAGCGGTCCTGCGAGGTGTGGCCTGGCAGCGTAATGCAGCGCCGGCCCGGTAGGGCATTCCCGCAGGCGCGGAAGCGCTTCCTGGTCAGAGGCCACAGGCTCATTCTCCCGGACCCCAGCCGCCCTGGTCCCGGCATCAATGGCAACGGATCTAACACGTGGAGCCCGTCGAGTCACCGCCCCGGGGAGTGATCTTCTCGGGACGGTTCCCGCTGATGTGAAAGGTGGGCGCGGCAGGTTTCGAACCTGCGACCCCTCGCTTGTAAGGCGAGTGCTCTCCCACTGAGCTACGCGCCCGGAACGCCCGTACGGCGGGCCGGAGCGGCCAGCTTACCTGCCCGCCTCCGGCCCGGTCGAACGACGTACCTGGGTGTGGGACTCAGGCAGCGGCGGCCTCGGCCAGCGCCTTGCGCCAGCCCTGCTGATCGCGCGCCTCGCCGGGCATGTTCATCTCCGCGAAGCGGACCACGCCGGCCTTGTCGATGACGAAGGTGCCCCGGTTGGCGATGCCCGCGACGTCGTTGAAGACGCCGTACGCCTGGGCGACCGCGCCGTGCGGCCAGAAGTCGGCGAGCAGCGGGAACTGGAAGCCCTCCTGCTCGGCCCAGATCTTGTGGGCGTACACGGAGTCGACGCTGACGGTCAGCACCTGGACGTCGTCGTTGGCGTACTCGTCGAGGTTGTCCCGCACCTCGGACAGCTCGCCCTGGCAGACGCCGGTGAACGCGAGCGGGTAGAAGACGAGCAGCACGGTCTTGCGGCCACGGAAGTCGGCGAGCCGTACCTCCTGGTTGTTCTGGTCCTTGAGCAGGAAGTCGGGCGCTTCGGCGCCAACCTCGACGGGCATGTGCGCTCCTACTTCTTGCTCTTGGAGCCGCGCCGCATGACCAGGCGGGCTCCGCTCCAGTCGCGGCCGGCGTTGATGGTGGAGGTCTGCTGGAGGCCGGCGGTCTGCGCGCTCTCCGCGACCTCGCTCGGCTCGACGTGGCCGTCCCGGCCGGCCTTCGGGGTCAGGAGCCAGACCACGCCATTGTCGGCGAGCGGCCCGAGGGCGTCCACGAGGAGCTCGAAGAGGTCACCGTCGCCGTCGCGGTGCCAGACCAGAACCGCGTCGACCACCTCGTCGGTGTCCTCGTCGACGAGTTCCCCACAGCGGTCGGTCAGGGCGTCCCGGAGATCGGTGTCGACGTCGTCGTCGTAGCCCATCTCCATGACGACCATGCCCGGCTCGATACCGAACCGGTCCGCCAGGCTGCGTACCCCGTCGGCCTGGCCAGCGGTCGCGCTCACTGTCGCGTGCCTCCTCATCTATCCCTGCTCGTGGCGTCGGGTGACACCGTCGGGCCCAGTCCACACAGTTGCGGCTCGCCGCGCAAGTGGCGCACCGGGTGGAACGGAATTTACCGTGCCAGCAGCGTACGGGCACCCTGGGTGATGGCTTCCTCGGAGACCAGAACCTGACGAGCGGCCGGACCTAATGGTACAAACGAGTCAAGTCCGGCCACACGGCGCGCGGCGCCGACGTACCCGGTGTCGACGAGCGCGGACACCACGCCCTCGCCCACCCCGCCGGAGCGTCGCGTCTCGTCCACCACCAGCACCCGGCCGGTCGCCGAGGCCTCCCGGATGATGTCGGCCACCGGCAGCGGGGCCAGCCAGCGCAGATCCACCACCCGGCTGCCCACGCCCTCCGCGGCAAGAGTGGCCGCCGCGCGCAGCGACATCCGCACCCCGCTACCGAAGGTGATGATGGTGAGGTCCTCGGCCGAGCCGATCCCGTAGACGCGGGCCCGCCCGATCGGCACGTGCCGGTCCGCCCAGGCGCCCGGCTCGGCGTACTCGGCCGTCCACTCGCCGTCGCCGTCGGCGTAGAGGTCACGGGCGTCATAGAGCGCGGCCGGCTCCAGGAAGACGCAGACGCTGCCGTCCACCCGGGCCGCGGCCAGGCACGTACGCAGCATCGGCGCGGCGTCGTCCGGCCGCGCCGGCACGGCGACCACGAGCCCCGGTACGTCCCGCAGCACCGCCACCGAGTTGTCGTTGCGCGCGTGGCCGCCGAGCCCGTCCTCACCCGCCAGCGCGGCCACCCGCACCACCATCGGGTTGCGGAACGCGCCCCGGGAGAAGAACCGCATGGTGGCCGCCTCGCTGCGCAACTGGTCCTCGGCGCTGTGCAGATACGCCAGATATTGGATCTCCGGCACCGGCAGCATCCCGGCCAGGCCGGCACCCAGCCCGAGCCCGAGGATCGAGGTCTCGTCCCGTGGCGTGTCGAACACCCGGGCCGCCCCGAACCGGTCCCGCAGCCCCTCGGTCACCCCGTGCGCCCCGCCGCCGGCGGCCACGTCCCGGCCGAACACCGCCATCCGAGGGTGGTCGAGCATGCCGTCGGCGAGCGCCGCGTTGATGCTCTGCGCCAGCGTCAGCGGCCCGGTCAGCTCCGGCGGTTTGCCGCCGAACGCCTCCGCCCGCGCCCCGGCGCCCGGCCCGGCCGCCCGCTCCGCCGCCTCGGCCACCGCCCGGGCCACCCGGA
This sequence comes from Micromonospora sp. D75, assembly GCF_018070405.1. Classification (NCBI taxonomy): domain Bacteria; kingdom Bacillati; phylum Actinomycetota; class Actinomycetes; order Micromonosporales; family Micromonosporaceae; genus Micromonospora; species Micromonospora sp. D75. Next base: position 9,635 of record NZ_JAGPXV010000010.1, on the reverse strand, counting down.
CCGGCCGCCGCGGCGCAAGCTCCCGCACGACGTCGACAGCGGACGCCAGTTTCGGCTCGTCCAGCGCCTCCTCGGCGATGCGGCGCAGCTGCCAGCCCCGCTCGTCGTACCGGCTGAGCAGCTCCTCGCCCCCGGCGTACCCGGAGGTGACCAGCAGCCGCGCGGTGGCCAGCAGCGGGTCGCGGGCCGCGTCGCCCTGGCCCATCAACCGGACCGCGCCCAGGTGCAGCACGGCGGGCCGGCGGTGCCGGCGCACCCAGGCCGCCGCCTCCGCCGCCACCCGGTAGCTCTCGGCCACGTCCGTGCCGTCGGCCGCGAAGTAGCGGATGCCGGGCCGGGACCGCAGCGTCGTCGCCACCCACCCGTCGGCGGAGCCACCGCTGTCCTCGCACACGAACAGCACCGGGATACGCAGGCCGGTGTGGTCGTACCAGCCGGCGGTGTTGAGCGCGGCGGTCACCGTGGCGTGGTTGACCGAGGCGTCGCCGAAGGAGCAGACCACGACGGAGTCCGCGGGCCAGGCCGTCGCTTCCGGCTCGCCGTCCGCGGGCCGGGCGCCCCGGCGCAGCCGCTCCAGCGCCAGCCCCAGGCCGACCGCGCGGGGCAGGTGCGAGCCGGCGCTCGCGGGGGTCGGCACGACCGCGAGGTCGGCGCGGCCGAAGAGCTTCTGCCGGCCGCCGGCGGCCGGTTCCTCCGCGGACGCGACAATGCCGCGCAGCACGTCGCGCGCCGCCGCCGCGAACGCGTCGTCGGGCGCGGGCTGTGGCAGATCGGGTACGCCGACAGTCGCGTCACCGTCCGCGTCCACCACGATCGCGGCTCCCGCAGGAAGGCTGCCCGCCTCGCCTCCCGCCCCCGGCCGTTCGAGATCTTGGTACGAAACGGCCCCTATAGGGGCACTTTCGTACCAAGATCTCTCCGGTTCCCGGAGGGTGGAACGTTGCTCCTGGGAGGTGGGATTGATGTGCGAATCCTGGCCGGTGCCGCGCTGGGCGGGCAGGTCGTGCGATTCGTGCACGGCGGCCGCCGGGTCCGGGATGACAGCAGACGGTGCGGGGACAACAGCCGAGGAGGCGGGGGTGGCCCGCTGCGCGGAGGATGCGGCCGGCTCGTCGGGCGAGACGCCGCTCGAGGTGCCGGGGACGGCACCGGACGAGCCGTGGACCTCGGCGCGGGCAGCGGTGCCGGGCGAGCCGTCGGCGGCGGGCGAGCCGTCAACGGCGCTGCCGGGCGCGCCGGCGGCAGCCGGCGGAGCAGCACTGGGCGAGCCGTCGACGACGGTGCCGGGACCAGCATCGGGCAAGGCGTCCACGGCGGCGTCGGGATCGGCCTCCGGGGCGGGTGTCGGCGGGACGGGCGGCGGCGGGGCGGCGGGGAAGGCGCCGGCGGCCTGGGCGGCGCGCAGGCAGTAGAACGCCCCGGAGCGGTGGTGCAGCAGCGCGGGGTCGGTCGGCCGCAGCGCGGCGGCCACGGCGGCGTTGCCCTCGTGCCCCGCCGACTCGATGGTGTGGTACCCCTCACCGAAGCCGTGCAGCCACTGCCCGGCCAGGTCGAGCAGCCGGCTGGTCAGTTGCGCGTCGAACAGGGCCAGCACTTGCGCCCCGGTCAGCGGCCCGCCGTCGGGCAGTCGCTCGCCCAGGTCGCGCCGCTTCTCGGGCGCCCCGAGCGCGGCCAGTTCGGCCCGGAGCCGGTCGTCGAGATCGTGCGGGGTGGTCACGTCGGACAGCATTACCGACTCGGGCCCGCCGCGCCCAGTCGGACACGTTCCGCCCGGCGTGGCTCAGACCTCGCCGCACTCCTCCGGACAGCCGCCGTCGGAGACCTTGAAGACGAGTTCACGTAGCGCGGCCAGTTCGGCGGTGCTCAGGTCGTCGAGCAGCCGGGGGTCGGACATGACGTGGGCGACCCGCTCGCGGACCTCCCGGCCGCGCTCGGTGACCACGAGCGCCTTCTGCCGCCGGTCGGCCGGGTCGGTGCGTCGTTCCACCAGCCCGGCCCGCTCCAGCCGGTCGGCCAGGCCGGTGACGTTCGACCTGTCGCAGCCGAGCTGCTCGGCGAGGTCGCGGGCCGGCAGCGGGCGGTCCGGGTCCAGTTGGTGCAGCGCGCGGGCGGCCGCCGGAGTGAGCCCCAGGTCGGCGAACGCCTCGTCCTGGTGGTGGCGCAGCGCGGCGGCGACGTGCAGGATCCGGCGCACGGTGTCCCCGGCCAGGCCCAGCCGGTCACCCGGGCCGGGCTGCTCAGCGGAGACAGTGGAGTGCGCCATCAGTCGATTGTACGTGACCAGTCAACAATTGACGTACTCCACTATTTGCGCCGCCGGTCAGCCGGGCAGGAACGAGAAGCGCACCTGGCGGTCGGGGTTGTCGCCGTTGGTGTCGACCAGGCAGATCGACTGCCAGGTGCCGAGCTGGATCCGCCCGTCGAGCACCGGCAGCGTCGCGTACGGCGGCACGAACGCCGGCAGCACGTGGTCGCGTCCGTGCCCGGGCGAGCCGTGCCGGTGCCGCCACCTGTCGCCGGTGGGAAGCAGGTCGTCCAGGGCCCGCAGCAGGTCGTCGTCGGATCCGGCGCCGGTCTCGATGATCGCCAGCCCGGCGGTGGCGTGCGGGACGAAGACGTGCAGCAGGCCGTCGCCGGCGCCGGACACGAACCGTTCGGCCTCGCTCGTGATGTCCCGGACGGTCGGCCGGGAGCCGGTCCGGACGGTGATCACCTCACTGCGCATACGGCGCATTCTGCCGCAGTGCCCGGTTCCCCGCCCCGCCCGCCGATAGCGCATCCGGTGATCGCGCAAAGTTACTGATGGGTACCTGTGTTCAGCGTCGCGTCTGAGGGTGGGAGAGGTGACGGCACGCGCCACCAGGGGGCAGGATGGCGCTAGAGACCTATCCCACACGAAACCGAGGGAACGCCTGTGGCTACGGAACGCAAGCGCCCGGTGATCACCGCTGGTCTGCCGAGCCAGCTTCCGGACATCGACCCTGAAGAGACCAGCGAATGGGTCGAGTCGCTCGACGGTGTCATCGACGAGCGCGGGACAAAGCGAGCCCGGTACGTCATGCTGCGCCTGCTGGAGCGGGCCCGCGAGCGGCAGGTCGGGGTGCCGTCCCTGACCACCACCGACTACATCAACACGATCCCGCCGGAGCGCGAACCGTGGTTCCCGGGTGACGAGCACGTCGAGCGGCGGCTGCGGGCGTACATCAGGTGGAACGCCGCGATGCTGGTGCACCGGGCGCAGCGCCCGGAGATCGGCGTCGGTGGCCACATCTCCACGTTCGCCAGCTCCGCGTCGCTCTACGAGGTGGGCTTCAACCACTTCTTCCGGGGCAAGAACCACCCGGGCGGCGGCGACCAGATCTTCTACCAGGGCCACGCCTCCCCCGGCATGTACGCGCGGGCGTTCCTGGAGGGCCGGCTCAGCGAGAACCAGCTCGACGGGTTCCGGCAGGAGCTGTCGCACCCCGGTGGCGGGCTGCCGTCGTACCCGCACCCGCGGCTGATGCCGGACTTCTGGGAGTTCCCGACCGTCTCCATGGGTCTCGGGCCGCTGAACGCCATCTACCAGGCGCGGTTCAACCGCTACCTGCAGCACCGGGGCATCAAGGACACCTCCCAGCAGCACGTCTGGGCGTTCCTCGGCGACGGCGAGATGGACGAGGTCGAGTCGCTCGGCGCGATCGGCGTGGCCGCCCGCGAGGAGTTGGACAACCTCACCTTCGTGATCAACTGCAACCTGCAGCGCCTGGACGGACCGGTCCGCGGCAACGGCAAGATCATGCAGGAGCTGGAGGCGTTCTTCCGGGGCGCCGGCTGGAACGTCATCAAGGTCGTCTGGGGCCGGGAGTGGGACCCGCTGCTCGCCGCGGACACCGACGGCGCGCTGGTCAACCTGATGAACACCACGCCCGACGGTGACTACCAGACCTACAAGGCGGAGTCCGGGGCGTACGTGCGGGAGCACTTCTTCGGCCGCGACCCGCGGACCCGCAAGATGGTCGAGCACCTGTCCGACGACGAGATCTGGAACCTCAAGCGGGGTGGCCACGACTACCGCAAGCTCTACGCGGCCTACAAGGCGGCGATGGAGCACACCGGCCAGCCGACGGTGATCCTCGCCAAGACGATCAAGGGCTGGACGCTCGGCTCGCACTTCGAGGGCCGCAACGCCACGCACCAGATGAAGAAGCTGACGCTGGAGGACCTGAAGCTCTTCCGCGACCGCCTCTACCTGGACATCCCGGACAAGCAGCTGGAGGAGAACCCGTACCTCCCGCCGTACTACACGCCGGGCGAGAAGTCGGACGAGATCACCTACCTGAAGGACCGGCGTCAGCAGCTCGGCGGCTACCTGCCCACGCGCAGCACCGCCCGCAAGACGCTGGCCATCCCGGGCAGCGAGCGGTTCTCCGACGTCAAGCGCGGGTCGGGCAAGCAGAAGGTCGCCACCACGATGGCGTTCGTCCGCCTGCTCAAGGACATCATGAAGGACAAGGAGTTCGGCAAGCGCTGGGTGCCGATCATCCCGGACGAGGCCCGTACGTTCGGTATGGACTCGCTGTTCCCGACGCAGAAGATCTACTCGCCGCACGGTCAGCGCTACACCGCGGTCGACCGGGACCTGTTCCTGTCCTACAAGGAGTCGACCACCGGCCAGATCCTGCACGAGGGGATCAACGAGGCCGGTTCGGTGGCCTCGTTCACCGCCGCCGGCACGGCGTACGCGACGCACGGCGAGCCGATGATCCCGCTGTACATCTTCTACTCGATGTTCGGCTTCCAGCGCACCGGCGACGGGTTCTGGGCGGCGGCGGACCAGATGGCGCGGGGCTTCGTGCTCGGCGCGACCGCCGGCCGGACCACGCTCAACGGTGAGGGCCTGCAGCACGAGGACGGCCACTCGCTGCTGCTCGCCGCCACCAACCCGGCGGTGGTCTCCTACGACGCGGCGTTCGCCTTCGAGCTGGCGCACATCGTGGAGAACGGCCTGCACCGGATGTACGGCGAGGCGCAGGAGAACATCTTCTACTACCTCACCGTCTACAACGAGCCGATCTTCCAGCCGGCCGAGCCGGAGGGCGTGGACGTCGAGGGCATCGTCAAGGGCATCCACCGCTACTCCCCCGCGCCGCAGGTCGGCGACGACGCGCCGAAGGCGAACATCCTCGCCTCCGGCACCGGCATGCAGTGGGCGCTCAAGGCCCAGCAGCTGCTCGCCGAGGACTGGGGCGTGGCCGCCGACGTGTGGTCGGTGACGTCCTGGACCGAGCTGCGCCGCGACGCGGTCCAGTGCGAGGAGCACAACCTGCTCAACCCGGGCGAGGAGCCGCGGGTGCCGTACATCGCGCGGAAGCTGGCCGACGCCGACGGGCCGAAGGTCGCGGTCAGCGACTGGATGCGCGCGGTACCGGACCTGATCGCCCGCTGGGTACCCGGCGACTACACCTCGCTCGGCACCGACGGGTTCGGCATGTCGGACACCCGGCACGCGCTGCGCCGCCACTTCCACGTGGACGCCGAGTCGGTGGCGGTGGCCACGCTGCGCCAGCTCGCGCTGCGCGGTGTGGTGCCGGCGCACGTGCCGGCCGACGCGGCCCGCAAGTACGCGCTGGACGACGTCAACGCCGCCCCGGTCGGCGAGACCGGCGGCGACAGCTGAAAGGAAGGGCCCCTTCTTAACGCCTCCGGTAGAGGAGGGGCCCCTTCTTAACACCTCGGGTAGAACGACGGCCCGGCGTCCCAGGCGGGAACGCCGGGCCGTCACCATCGCGGGCGACGCCGGGACTGGGCTCGGTCAGCCGACGGCGGCCAGGTCGGTCAGCCGGGCCAGCGAGTCCTCCAGGTCGGCGCCGACCCGGCGCAGGCCGAGCCGGAGCAGGGCCGCCTTGACGGGTCCGGCGGGCCACCGCACGACGATCAGCCGTACGACGGTGCCGCCGGCCTCCTCGTCCGGGGTCAGCTGGACGTAGATCTCGGTGCGCGCCTCGGCTCGGGCGCCGGCACCCTTCGCGCGTTCGCGCCAGCCGATCAGGGTCGGCTCCTGGAAGGCGATCACCTCGGCCTCGTGCGCGGCGCCGCGTCCGGCCTGGACCAGCTGCCGCCGCCCGAATCCCTCCCCGGACAGGACCTCGGCCGCGCGGACTCCCGCCAGCCAGGCCGGCAGCTGCTCGGCGCGCTGCACCACGTCCCAGACCACATCCACCGGCGCCGCCACGTGCGCGCTTCGTTCCACGAGGATCATGAGTATCTTTCCCCCACTTAAATCACATCCGCGATATTTGGCACTCTATGTGTAAATCGGACTTAAGCGGACGGGTTCGGAAAAGACACGCCGAACTCCCTTGCGCCACCCAGTCATCTCGGCCTATGGCGCGGCGGTCCGCCGAGCCCTAGAGTCGCGAGCACGCTTCATGTCTTGGAGGGTGCCTTGACGACCGCGCCGATGCCCGAGTTCCCCGCCGGCTTCCGCTGGGGGGTCTCCACCTCCGCGTACCAGATCGAGGGCGCGACCACTGCCGACGGTCGCGGTCCATCCATCTGGGACACGTTCGCGCACGAGCCGAGCCGGGTCGCCGACGCCAGCACCGGCGACCGGGCCTGCGACCACTTCCACAGGTACGCCGAGGACACCGCGCTGCTGGCCGGGCTGGGGGTGTCCGCGTACCGGTTCTCGCTCGCCTGGCCCCGGATCCAGCCGGACGGCACGGGCCCGGCCAACGCCGCCGGGCTGGACTTCTACGACCGGCTGGTGGACGGCCTGCTCGCCGCCGGGGTGGACCCGGTCGCCACGCTGTTCCACTGGGACCTGCCGCAGCCGCTGGAGGACGCCGGCGGCTGGCTGAACCGGGACACCGCCGCGCGCTTCGCCGAGTACGCCGACCTGGCCGCCGCCCGGCTCGGCGACCGGGTGAAGCTCTGGATCACGCTCAACGAGCCGTTCATCCACATGAGCATGGGCTACGGCATGGGCGTGCACGCCCCCGGCCGGATGCTGCTGTTCGACGCCTTCCCGGTGGCCCACCACCAGCTTCTCGGGCACGGTCTCGCGGTCTCCGCGCTGCGCGCCCGCACCACGTCCCCGGTGGCGATCGCCAACAACTACTCCCCGGTGCGGGTCGCCGGCGACACCGACGCGGACCGGGCCGCCGCCGCGGCGTACGACGCGCTGCACAACCTCCTGTTCACCGATCCGCTGCTCGGGCGCGGCTACCCGGACGCTCCCGGCCTCGACCCGGCGGTGATCCGTGACGGCGACCTGGACGTGCTGGCCGCGCCGATCGACGTGCTGGGGGTCAACTACTACAACCCGACCGCCATCCGGGCGCCCGAGGCGGGCTCTCCGCTGCCGTTCGACATCGTGCCGCTGGAGGGCTACCCGCGTACCGCGTTCGACTGGCCGGTGGCCCCGGACGGCCTGCGCGACCTGCTGCTCCAACTGCACCGGCGGTACGGCGACGCGCTGCCGCCGATCCAGATCACCGAGAGCGGCTGCGCGTACGACGACGCGCCGGACGCCGACGGCCGGGTGCACGACCCGGAGCGGATCGCGTACCTGGACGGGCACATCCGCGCGGTGCGCGGGGCGATGGCCGAGGGCGTGCCGGTGACCGGGTACTTCGTCTGGTCGCTGCTGGACAACTGGGAGTGGGCCGAGGGCTTCACCAAGCGGTTCGGCCTGGTGCACGTCGACTTCGACACGCAGCGGCGGACGCCGAAGTCGTCGTACGCCTGGTTCCGGGACCTGGTCCGGCGGTGACCACTGTGAACCCGACGCCGGCCTCGCTGCCGGCGGCGCTCGCCGAACCGACGGTGCCGGTACGGCGGAGCTGGATCGCGCTGATCTTCGCGGCCAACCTGGGCGTCTGGATGGCGTTCTTCACCCCGATCCAGGTGCTGTTGCCGCAGCAGGTGGAACGGATCGCGCCGGCCGACAAGGAGGCGATGCTGGCGGTGGTCACCGGCATCGGCGCGCTCGCCGCGGTGCTGGCGAACCCGCTCGCCGGCGCGCTGTCCGACCGCACCTCGCTGCGGCTGGCCAACCGCCACTTCGGCCGCCGGCACGTCTGGACCGCGTTCGGCGCGGTGATCGGCGCGCTCGCCCTGGTGCTGCTGGCCCGGCAGAACACGATCGCCGGGGTGGCGGTGGCCTGGGTGGCCGCGCAGGTCTGCTTCAACGCAATGCTGGCCAGCCTCACCGCGGCGATCCCCGATCGGGTGCCGGTGGCGCAGCGTGGCGGCGTGTCCGGCTGGGTGGGCATCCCGCAGGCGCTGGGCCTGGTGCTGGGCGCGGTGCTGGTGACGGCCGTGGTGACCGGCAACGCCGCCGGGTACGCCGCGATCGCGCTCGCCGTGCTGCTGCTGTCGCTGCCGTTCGCGCTGCTGACCCAGGACGACCACCTGCCCCGGGAGCACCGCTCGCCGCTGCGGCTGCGCTCGCTGTTCTCCTCGATGTGGATCAGCCCGCGCCGCCACCCCGACTTCGCCTGGGCGTGGTTCACCAGGTTCCTGGTGCAGACCGGCAACGCGCTGGGCACGCTCTACCTGCTCTACTTCCTCACCGACGGGGTACGGGTGGCCGACCCCGAGGGCTCGCTGCTGATCCTGATCCTGCTCTACACGGTCGGCATGATGCTGACCGCCGTGGTCGCCGGGCGCATGTCCGACCGCTCCGGCCGGCGCAAGGTCTTCGTGATCGCCTCCGGGCTGATCATGGCGGTGGCGGCGACGCTACTGGCGGTGGCACCCACCTGGCCGATGGCGATCGTCGCGGCGCTGCTGCTCGGTGCCGGGTACGGCGTCTACCTGGCGGTGGACGCCGCGCTGATCACGCAGGTGCTGCCCGCCGCCACCGACCGGGCCAAGGACCTCGGCGTGATCAACATTGCCAACTCGGCGCCGCAGGTGCTCGGTCCGGCGCTGTCCGCACCGATCGTCGTGCACCTCGGCGGCTACCCGACGCTGTACGCGGTGACCGCGGCGGTCACGCTGCTCGGCAGCGCCCTGGTCGTGAAGATCCGCTCCGTGCCGTGACGCCCGCCGGCTGCCGCGCTTGTTAAGAAGGGGCCCCTTCACCTCCGGAGGCGTTAAGAAGGGGCCCTTCCTTTCTCGGTGGCGGCCCGCCGTAGGCTGGGGGACGTGACGGTACGTGTACGCTTCGCCCCCTCCCCGACCGGTATGTTCCACGTCGGCGGCGCCCGCTCGGCGCTGCAGAACTGGATCTTCGCCAAGCAGCAGGGCGGGGTGTTCGTGCTGCGCATCGAGGACACCGACGCGGCCCGCAACAAGCCCGAGTGGACCGAGGGCATCCTGTCCGCGCTGGAGTGGATCGGCATCGCGCGGGGCAGCTACGAGGGTCCGTACTTCCAGTCCTCGTACGCCGGCGAGCACCGGGCCGCCGCGCAGCGGCTGTACGAGGGCGGCCGGGCCTACTACTGCGACTGCACCCGCGAGGACGTGCAGGCGCGTACCGGGCCGCAGCAGCGCGGGTACGACGGCTTCTGCCGCGACCGCGGCCTGGGGCCGGGCGAGGGCCGGGCGCTGCGCTTCCGTACGCCGGACGAGGGCGAGACCGTGGTGGTCGACCTGGTGCGCGGCGAGCCGACGTTCGAGAACAAGCTGATCGAGGACTTCGTCAT
>NZ_JAGPXV010000001.1:0-73348 GCF_018070405.1 Micromonospora sp. D75 | reverse complement strand
CACCCCGCCGGGCCACCTCGAGGACACCACCGTCGATCTCCACGGTGATCCCGGCGCGCTCGGCGATCACCCCGAACTGATGCCTCTTCCGGATGCGCCGGCCGTCGACGACGATCTCCTCGTCGTCGGCGAGGGTCACCACCGGCCCGTCCGTCCCGGTGCGCCACTCCCCGGGCACACCGGGGAACCGCTGCGGCTCCGCGGTGAGCCAGTGCAGTCCGGCCACGGCGAGGAAGCCGTGGCGGTCCGCCCGCGCCTCCTCGTGCCGGCGGTGCCACTCCTGCCAGTCGTCGGCGAACGCGCGGGTGGGTCGTGCGGCGTCGGGGGGTGCGGACGGTGCGAGTTCACTGTTCATGACGGATCCCTCTCGTTGACGTGCGGCCGCTCGGAAACGGGCGCGGAGGTGCCGGACGCGAGCCGGCGGGACGAGGACCGAGAGGCAGCGAGCGCCCGCTCAGGCCGGAAGGGTCGCCACGCGACAGAGCTGCGCGGCGACCCGCATCAGGTCGACGACCCGGCGGGAGGTGAACAGCCGAACAAGCAGCATGGATCAATTTTCCTACTGAGCAAGTAGGATTTCAAGCCCCGGAGCCACTCAGCATCGCGTGGCCATCGCAACGTCTACCGGAATGGGCCGAACCAGGCAGCTGTCGCGCGGCCTGCCTCATCGAAAATGGATGTGCGGGAGCCGGGCAGCCATCGGTAAAGTGGCGTCCATGTCGAGCCCCGAGTCGGACACTTCGGGGGCTTTCGGCCACGCCGTCAGCCCCTGAACCACTGAGGTTCCAGCCTCCCGCCCACTACCGCATACGTGTGGGCGGTTGTTCGACCCCCGGGTTGGCCGTGGTGACGAGACGCCTTCTGTCCGTTTCATGCCTCGGAGCAACTCGATGCCTTTCGCTCTCCATCTTCTTGCCCTCGCCGTCTTCGCCATGGGCACCTCTGAATTCATGCTCGCGGGCCTTGTGCCCGACATCGCCACGAGCCTCGATGTCTCCGTCGGGTCCGCCGGGCTGCTCACCTCCGCCTTCGCGGTCGGGATGATCGTCGGCTCACCCCTCATGGCTGCCTTCGCACGTCGGTGGCCGGCACGGACCACGCTCCTTGGATTCGTGGTGATCTTCACTCTCTGCCACGTCGTCGCCGCGACAACCCCGTCCTTCTCCGTGCTGTTCGCAACCCGTGTCCTGGCTGCGGTTGCCAACGCCGGCTTCCTGGCCGTCGCCCTCACCACCGCGACCGGTCTCGTGGACCCGAACCAGAAGGGGCGTGCCTTGGCGGCCCTCCTTTCCGGTACGACGATCGCTGTCGTCGCAGGCGTGCCGGCGGGCGCGCTGCTCGGCACCGCGATGGGGTGGCGAGCGACCTTCTGGGCAGTCGCGCTGCTGTGTGTCCCCGCCGCTGTCGGCATCCTCGCGGGGATCCGGCCCCGCTCCGAGCCGACAGCGGAAGGGCCCGCCGCCGGCGCGTCTCTGGCCTTCGAACTCGCGCAACTCCGAAAGCCCCGACTGCTCGTGGCAATGCTGCTCGGAGCGTTTGTCAACGGCGGGACCTTCGCGGCGTTCACCTTTCTTGCACCCGTCGTCACCGAGACCGCAGGACTGGACGAGGTGTGGGTACCGCTGGCCCTGGTCGTGTTCGGCATCGGATCGTTCATCGGCGTCACTGCCGCCGGGCGGCTCTCCGACCGGCGCCCTCGTCCGATTCTCGGAGTGGCCGCTCCCCTCCTGTTCCTGGGGTGGCTGGCACTCGCACTCGTCGCCACACACCCCGTACTGCTGCTGATCCTCGTCTTCGTCCAGGGCATCCTGGCTTTCGCGGTGGGTAGCACGCTCATCGCGCGGGTGCTCTACGCAGCATCCGAAGCGCCCACCATGGGAGGTTCCTACGCAACCGCCGCGCTCAACATAGGAGCCGCCGCCGGCCCGGCACTTGCGGCCCTGACGCTGTCGGATTCCAGTGACCTCGGCCCCGTGTGGGTGGCTTCTCTCCTGACTGGGCTTGCCCTGCTCATGCTGCTTCCATCGGTGGGGCTGATCGCGCCACGGAACCGGAGTGGGGAGGTCGTCCGGTGACTCATGCGAATGCTCCGCGCAACGTCGACATCGTCGGCGGCTCGTCGACGATGTCGAACTCGACCGATCGCTCACGTCGCGGCCGACAAACTCGCCGACTTGGACCGGACGGCGTGTCCATGGGCGTGACGATGACCAAGCCTTGGCGTCAGCCCTGACGGAGGGGGCGCAGGTGGCGGTCGGCCCACTCAGCGAACGGGGTCAGGGGGATGCCGAGGGCGCGCGCGAACTCCGGCCGGGCCGGCTGCCCGGCGACGTTCAAGAACTCGTGGGAGGTGGTGGCCCACGGCGGCATACCGGCGGCAAGCGCTTCCGCCTCGGTCATGTCGGGAGCGGTGCCGTCGATGCCGAGCGACTCACCGATGATCTTCGCGATTTCCGTCATCGGCAGGTGGTCGCCGGCCAGTTCGAGTTCGACGCGGTGGAAGCGGTCGGGGTCGGCGACGGCAGCTGCGGCCGCGCGACCGATGTCGTCGACGGCGACCAGCGACAGGTGGGTCTGCGGCCGGAGGACCGTCGCGAGCCCGCCCGCGATGCCCCGCGGCAGCAGGTAGGCCAGGTCGGGCAGGAAGTTCTCCATGAAGAAGCCCGGCTTGATCAGCGTCCACCGGTCGAAGCCGGCGGCCCGGACGCGTTCCTGCATGCCGGCCTTGGGCAGGAAGACGCGCTCCATCGCGGCCCAGCGTCCGTCGGTCCAGCCGGGGGCGTCCTCGTGCCGCCCGGCGCCGGACACCGAGGTGTGCACGAACTGCGGGACCTCCGCGGCCAGCGCGGCCGCGATCAGGTTGACGCCTTGGGCGAGTTCGCTCTCGAAGTCCCAGGTGTCGCCGCGCAGCTCCGGCATCTGCACGGAGAAGACGGCGCGGGCGCCCCGGGCGGCCGGGACCAGCGATGCGGGGTCCCGGAGATCGCCGGTGACCAGCTCGGCGCCGAGGGCGGCGACTGCGGCGGCCTTGGCGGCAGCAGGGTTACGGACCAGGGCGCGCACCGGGACGCCGGCGGCGAGCAGGGCGCGGGCGGTCGCCCCGCCCTGCTGGCCGGTAGCGCCGGTGACCAGTACTGGTGCTCGATCAGACATGGACACACTCCTCGACCCACGAAACGGCGGGGCCCGCCGTTTCTGCTTGCTAAGATACGGCGGACCCCGCCGCTTAGCAACGCCGAGGTGAGACATGCGAGCAGACGCACGCCGCAACTACGAACTTCTGCTCGCGGTGGCAGCGGAGGCGGTTGCCGAGCACGGGGCCGACGCGTCGCTGGAACAGATCGCCCGGACCGCCGGGGTGGGCTCCGGCACGGTCCGCCGCCACTTCCCGACCCGCCACGCCCTGCTCGAAGCCGTCTTCCGGGAGCGCATCGACGCCCTCTGCGCCCGCGCGGGCGAACTAGTGGGCAACCCGGACCCCGGGGCCGCGCTCGTCGAATTCCTGATCGAGATGACGCGGGCCGCCGCGACGATCCGGGGCCTGGCCGAGGCGCTGAACCGCGGCCGCGTCGAAAGCGTCTACTGCGCGTCCGACCAACTGTCCGAGGCGGGTGAGCCGCTGGTACGCCGGGCCGCCGAGGCCGGAGTGCTGGCGCCCGACGTCACCTTCGGCGACCTGTCGACGCTGGTCACCGGGATCGCCCTGGCGACCGAGAGCGACCGCGACCCCGGTACCACAGCGACCCGCCTGCTCTCGCTGGCCATGACGGGGTTCACGGTGACACCGCAGGAACCCGCACAGCACAGCCCGCTTCCGAAACCAGGTGCCTGACCACGCCCCGGGCCACGGCCTGATCGCAAGCCGTAGCTCGGGCCGGCTTCGCCGGACCAGATAGCGGTCCGAGCCACGGCTCGCGGGCCTACCCTGCGCCGTCGTGGTCGGCGAACCCCACCGCGCCTTCTACGGCAACCAGTTCAGTCTCACTGTGCCGACCCAGCCGACAAGGCCGAGGTCTACCGACAACTCGGTTTCCAGCCTGAGACGCAAACGGTGCGCGGTGCGCTTTCCGGCGTGCACAGCGTCGAAACCGAGATCGTCGCGCAGAGGATCAAGCGGGCGGGACCACTCGTCGCCTCCGAAGCCTGAGCGCGGCTTGCTTTCAAGCGCGCTCGAAGCTCTAGTGTCGGGGCCGTGACCACGACAGCCGAGACGAGAACATGGATCATCACGGGCGCGAGTTCCGGCCTCGGTCTGGGGCTCGCCGAGGCGGCACTCCAGGCTGGCGAGCATGTGATCGGGACCGCGCGGAGGGCCGACCGCTTCGACGGGCTCAAGGCGCGGTACGGGGATGGGCTCCTCGCCGTCGCGCACGATGTGCGCGACACGGCCGGAGCGGCCGGGGTCGTGCAGCGGGCGCTGGAGGTGTTCGGGCGCGTCGACGTGCTCGTCAACAATGCAGGCGCCGGACAGGTCGGCGCCGCCGAAGAGATCACGGACGCTGCTCTGCGGGCCATGCTCGAGCAGCACCTGTTCGGCCCGGCCGCCTACGTGCGTGCCGTGCTGCCCCACATGAGGGAACGTCGCTCTGGTGCGGTCGTGCAGATGAGCAGCCAGGGCGGGCGGATGTCGTTTCCCGCCGTCGGCAGCTACTCAGCCGGCAAGTTCGCGCTCGAGGGCTGGTCGGAGGCGCTGGCGGGCGAGGTCGCACCGTTCGGCATCCGCGTCCTCATCGTCGAGCCCAGTCGATTCCGCACCGCGTTCAACGCCGCGGACGTGCTCAACACAGCGCGGCAGAGCTCGATCTACGAGGGGGTCACCGGTGCCGTGCGCGCGAACATGGAGGGAGCCGACGGCATCCAGGAGGGCGACCCGGCACGAGCCGCCCGGGTGATCCGGAACATGCTCGACACACCCGACGCGCCGCTCCGGCTCCCGCTCGGCGCCGAGGCGGTTCGCAACCTCACCCGCGCCTACCGTGCAGCGCTCGACGACGTCGAGAAGTGGGCGTCGGTGAGCGAGTCGGCGGACTTCCCAGGTATGCCGCCCGCGGTTCGCCCGTTCTGATCGCCGTACGCTGATGGCCGAGACGGCATCCAGTTCGGCGTCGAGCGCTGACTCCGGAACGGCACATCCCGACTCCGGGAGTGCCCGCGACCTATTCGCCCAACTCTGAACGCCCGGCTCCGCCGACGTTGGGCCGCTTCCAGCATCCGGTCGAACCGGATGCCGAGTCGGTAGGTCACGATGGCGACGACGACACCAATACCGCGCCAAAACGGCCCACTACCAGCGAAGACTCCGACCCCACCAGGTGCGGCTGGAGTACCAAGCGCGGTTCAGCACCAGAACGCCTGACCCCGCAGTCGAGTGGCGATGATGTGCGTCAACCGCGCGGCGCTCGGTCCGCAGGATCGTCGCGACGCTGAGCTGCACGGCTCGGCTGGGCGGGGATGGTGCCGTCAGTACGAGTCGTGGCCGCCGCGGTCGCAGCCGCAGGCTTGGATTTGCGGCGGTGGAGCGTGAGAGTCATGACCAGCACGACCAGCGCTCCGACGATCAGCCCGAGGATCGCGCTGGCCACCGTGTTGACGAGCCAGCCGACGAGCCCGCCGAGCGCACCCGTGGAGTCGTGGGCGGCGACCTCCACGTGGTGCACGGCCTCGTACAGGAAGTGCAGGTTCAGCTCGTTCGTGCCTAGCAGCAGGATGTGCCCGCCCACCCACAGCATCGCCGCGGTGCCGACCACCGTCAGCACGGTGAGGACTACCGGCATCGCCCTCACCAGACCGCGGCCGAACGTGGCGACGGCGCCGGAACGTTGCGACAGGCGCAGCCCGGCGTCGTCCATCTTTACGATCAGGGCCACCACGCCGTACACCATGACGGTAATGACGACGGCGACGACCGCCAGGATCGCCAGGCGGGACCAGAACGCCTCATTGATCACCTCGTTGAGGCTGATGACCATGATCTCCGCCGAGAGGATCAGGTCGGTTCGTACCGCCCCGGACACCAGTGTCGTCTCGTCCTGCACCTTTTCCTCGCCCGCGCCGTGGGCATCGTGATGGGCGATCTTGGCCCACACCTTCTCCGCGCCTTCGTAACAGAGGTAGGCGCCGCCGAGCATGAGGATCGGAGTGAGCAGCCAGGGCACGAACTGACTGAGCAGCAGCATGGCCGGCAGGATGATGAAGAACTTGTTGCGCAGCGACCCCAGGGCAATGCGCTTGATAATCGGCAACTCGCGCTCGGCCGCCAGGCTCCGCACGTACTGCGGCGTGACGGCAGCATCGTCGACGACGACGCCCGCAGCCTTGGCGCCGGCCTTCGCGGCGCCCGCCCCGATGTCATCGATCGACGCGGCAGCGGCTCGGGCCAGCACCGCCACGTCATCCAGCAGGGCTACGAGTCCACCGGCCAAGGGAGGGTCCTTCCAGGGTTGCGCAGAGTTCGAACTGGCCCATTCTCGCTCAGGTCCTGTGCGCGGCAAGCCACCGCCCGGCCGTATATCGGGCGAGAGCTCGAGGTGAGCGTCTATCGCGCTCAGCCGGCGACCCGCCACCACCGCGCCCGGGCATCAACCTGGCGCCAGCTCAGGCCGAGCCCGTCCGCCGCGGTCGCCGTTAGCCAGGGTCGGCGTAGATGCGTTTCGGTCGCTGTCCGGGTCGGCCGCGGATGCCTCTGATCGGCGGGATCTCGTCGACCAGGGGCAGTAGACGGGCCGCCCTCGGCAGACAGCGACTGAAGCGACAATCCAGTTGCTGAGCAGCCTCGCGGCCTGGCGACACGGCTCCTTGAACGTGATACGCGCGCTAGCTCGGCAAGAACGAGCCCCCAGCTCAATCTCCGCCCTCTAGCTGGTGGAGCGCTCGCTCCGCACTGCCCTCATCTGCCGCCGTCACGTGTGGCGGTTGGCCGTTGTCTTGCGGTCGGGTGGTGGCAGGGTCAGCGGCGGCCGCTTTCCATGCGGTGGCGGGCGCGGGCGCGAGCGGCAGCGGCCGGGGTCGAGCCGGTGGCGCGGGCTGTGCGCAGGATGTCGGTGAGGGTGTCGGCGATGCCGTGTACCCGGGCGGTGGCCTGGGCGGACGTTTCCCGTGTAGCTCGGCGGCAGTGGCGTGGATGATGCCGCCGGCGCTGACGATGATGTCCGGTGCCCAGAGGATGCCGTGCTGGTGCAGCAAATCGGCGGTGGCCGGGTTGTCGAGTCGGTTGTTGGCCGGTCCGGCGATCGCGGCGCAGCGCAGTGTCGGCACTGTGTGCGGGGTGAGCAGACCGCCGAGGGCGGCAGGGACGAGGACGTCCACGTCGGCGGCAAGGCAGTCCTGCGGGCTGGTCCAGGCGGCACCCGCGGTGTCGGCGAGCATTCGTCTGCCCTCGTCGATGTCGGCGGCCACCAGGGTCGCGCCGGCGTCGGCGAGCATGCGCAGTACGTGCCCGCCGACGCGGCCGAGGCCGAGCACGGCGATGCTGCGCGCGGACAGATCGGCTGACCCGAATCGCTCGGCGCACAGGGCATGCAGCGCGGCGAGGACGCCGACGGCGGTGTCCGGAGGAGTCGCCGCTGCCACCGGCGTGCACCGGTCGACAGAACGCATGCGGGGCCCGCTCGGCGATCGTGACCATGTCGTCCGGTCCGGTTCCCACGTCCGGTCCGGTGGCATAGGCACCGATCGCGTCGCCCGCGTCATGCAGCACGGCCCGACGGGCGGCCGCGTCGAGCGCCCTGCCCGGGGGCAGCGCGACGACGGTCTTGCCGCCGCCGTTGGGCAGCCCCGCCAGCGCGCACCTGTCCGACATCGCGGCCGACAGCCGCAGCGCGTCGCTGAGCCCGTCACGCCAGTGCGGGTACTGCGCGACCCGGCAGCCGCCGATGGCCTGACCGAGCGCGGTGGAGTGCACCGCGACCACGATCGGCAGGCCGGACCGTACGCCCCGCCTGATGACGACGTGTTCGTGCATGGACCAGCCCTCGGCGTCGTCAGTTCGTTGGCGACCATCGCACACCTCTCCTTCCACCTGGATTGCTGCCGGTTCCTTCCCGAGCCGCTGACCCGTCGGCGCCAACCTCTGGCCTGCTGGCGCCACCCGGTCGACACGCCGGGCAGCCGCCCGTGACGTGCCGCGTCGGGCCGGGCGCGTGTCGCGTCGGGCTTGACAGGAGCCACAGTCCCGGCGAGCCTGTCTGGTAGTCCTATTGTCGTAGGACAGGAGGGATCATCGCGAGTGATCGAATTCGTACTGGACAGCCGGTCGAAGGTGAATACCTACATGCAGCTCGTGCAGCAGGTGAAACAGGCTCTGCGGGTCGGCCTGCTGACGCCGGGCGACCAGTTGCCGAAAGTCCGGGACGTCGCACAATCCCTGGCGATCAACCCGAACACGGTGCTGAAGGCGTACCGGGAACTGGAGATCGAGGGTCTGGTCGGCGGCCGCCCCGGAGTGGGCACGTTCGTCCAGCGCACCCTGGCCGGCGCGTCGCTGCCCAACCAGGCCGAGCTACGCGACGACCTGGTTGCCTGGCTGCACCGGGCGCAGGCTGCCGGCCTCACCGCCGAGGACGTCATCGCCCTGGTGGAGACCACGCTGCGCGCCACCCTCCCTGAAGACACCCCGCAGAAGGAACCCGCGTGAGCGGAACGAGAGGACAGAGAATGGACCATGTCTTGGAGGCGGACCGGCTGGGCAAGCGGTACGGCCGGGCCTGGGCGTTGCGGGACTGCTCGCTGCGCCTGCCGGCCGGCCGGATCGCCGCGTTGGTCGGGCCCAATGGCGCGGGCAAGAGCACACTGTTACACCTGGCCGTCGGGCTACTCAAGCCCGACGCGGGCACGGTACGGGTGTTCGGTCGATCGCCGTACGGCGACACGGACGGCCTCGCCGACATCGGCTTCGTCGCCCAGGACACCCCGCTCTACCGGGACTTCACGGCGTCCGAGCTGGTCGTCGCCGGCGGCAAGCTGAACAAGCGGTGGGACGCGCACCTGGCCCGCACCCGGTTGGCGCAGCTCGGCATTCCACCGGACCGACCCGTGGGCAAGCTCTCCGGCGGGCAACGGGCCCAGGTGGCGCTGGCCCTGGCGCTGGCCAAGCAGCCCCGGCTGCTGCTGCTCGACGAGCCGGTCGCCAGCCTCGACCCGCTGGCCCGGCGTGAGTTCCTCCAGTCCCTGATGGGCAGCGTCGCGGATTCCGGGACCACCGTCCGGCTCTCCTCGCACCTGCTGGCCGACCTGGAGCGCGTCTGCGACCACCTGATCGTGCTGAACGCCGCCAAGGTACAGCTCACCGGCGCGGTCGACGACCTGGTCGCCGGGCACCGCCAACTGGTCGGCCCACGGCACGACGGCGGCCCGATCGGGGGCGTCGCCGCCGTCGTCCGGGCCAGCCACACCGACCGGCAGTCGACACTGCTGGTCCGCACCGACGGGCCGGTCACCGATCCGGCCTGGACGATCCGCGAGGTGAGCCTGGAGGACGTCGTCCTGGCCTACCTGGCCGAGGGCACCGCGCAGACCAGTCACAGCGAGTGGGGGGTGGCAGCATGATCTGGTTGACCTGGCGACAACACCGCAAGCAGGCCTTTTTCACAGTGCTGGCGTTCGCCGTGCTCGCGGCCGTGCTGGTGCCGATCGGCCTGTCGATGCGGAACACCTTCGCCGACCTCGGGCTGGCGGACTGTGTTGGCCAGCTTGCCCGCGCCGACGTGGCCGCGTCGACCCGCGAGGCATGTGACGCGGGCTTCCACCGCTTCAGCAACCAGTACGGCAGCCTCAATCTGCTGGCCGTCCTGCTGATCACCCTGCCGGTGCTGGTCGGCCTGTTCTGGGGCGCGCCACTGGTCGCCCGTGAGGTGGAGCAGGGCACGCACCGGTTCGTCTGGACCCAGGGTGTCGGCCGCACCCGCTGGGCGCTGACGAAGTTCGGGCTGGTCGGAGCCGCTGTGCTGCTCCTGGCGATCGGTTACGGGCTGGGCATGTCGTGGTGGGTCGCGCCGCTGACCCAGGCCGCTTACGAAGGTCGCCTCGGCATGATCGTCTTCGATCTGCAGGGCATCGTCCCGATCGGCTACACGCTTTTCGCCGTGGCGTTGGGCGTCTTCGCCGGCACCGTCTGGAAGCGGATGCTGCCCGCCATGGGCATCACCCTCGCCGGGTTCATCGGCGTACGAGCGGCGGTAGCGCTCCTGGCCCGGCCGCACTACCAGCCCGCCCGTACCCAGACCTTCCCGATCGAGAGGGAGGGACCCCCGGAGATCAGCCGGGGGGACTGGATCCTCACCCAGGGCGTCCGTAACCCGGACGGGACGATGATCGCGGAGGATACCCGCATCCAGTGCCCGCCGGGCGGCAAGGGCCCGGACGGTCGGGTCTGCGGCGCCGAGCTGGGCCTCCAACCGGGCGCGTACAACTGGCAGCTG
The DNA here is from genome assembly GCF_018070405.1 of Micromonospora sp. D75. Classification (NCBI taxonomy): domain Bacteria; kingdom Bacillati; phylum Actinomycetota; class Actinomycetes; order Micromonosporales; family Micromonosporaceae; genus Micromonospora; species Micromonospora sp. D75. Next base: position 62,933 of record NZ_JAGPXV010000001.1, on the reverse strand, counting down.
TACCAGCCGGCGGACCGGTTCTGGCTGTTCCAGGGCATCGAGACGGGCATCTTCGTCGCCCTCGCCCTGCTGCTGCTCTACCTGGCCGTGCGCCGGCTCCGCCGGATCTCGTAGGCGGGGACTTCAGATCGTGGACAGCGACGGGTGCTCGTCGGGGCGCGGGGGCCTCGGCGATCACCCGTCAGCCACACCCTCCGGGGTCAGCGAGAGCCATGACGCCAGGTCGCGCAGCTCGTCGTGCACGGCGCGGCTCACCTGCAGAGTGAAGGGCACGTCTTCTTGGACGGCGTGCACGGTGAATGTGCCGCGCCGGCGGTCAGCCGTGGCGTCCACTTTCCGACCAGCCGGTCGCCGTGCAGGATCGGCAACGCGAAGTAGCCCCACCGTCGGTTCGCCTTCGGTTTGTACATCTCCAGCACGTACTCGTACTCGAAGAGCTCTTCGAGGCGGACCCCGTCGTGCACCAGCCGGTCGAACGGCGACAACAACGCCCGTACGCGCGGTGAACGGCTGCCCGAGCGCGGCCGGGTCCACCCGCCAGACCCCCGAGACTCCCTCGGCCACCGCCGGCTCACCGGCGTCGCCGACCTCTGACGGCTCCCCGGCAGGACCGGTGTCTGCGCCCGGGCGATGCCCAGCGCGCGTAGCCGACGCTCGTTGCGGACCCGAAGCGCCTGCGCCAACGCCACGACGGGAGTGCCGGCCGGATAGACCCGCCCGGCGACGTCCCACAGCCGTTGCCGGCCCTGACCGGAGATTGCGACCTCGCCGCGCGCGACCAGGAACTCCAGCATCTGGGTGAAATTGCGGTTGTTGGTCAAGCCCGACGACGGCCAGCGCACCGACCACGACGACATCGAACCCGACGGCACCATCACCCGACACCACGAAATTTTGCGCTGGAAACACCGCACCCACACCAACCCACGGCGGTCAACGTCCCTACCTCCTGGCCGGCCCCGTCCACTGCGGCATCTGCGGCCGCCTGTGGACTCGCACTGGGTCCACAACCGCCCCGGATACCGATGCCGCCACGGACACACCAGCACCCGCACCAACACCCACCCAAAACCGGGTGCAGTCCCATCTCTCGATTGCGGGTGTCAATCCCCTGGAATCGTGGAGGGCTCCGTTATGCGGCCTGGGCCTGCAGGGCGCGGGTCTCTGATCGTTCGTAGTCGATGGGCAAGCGTCCGCCGCAGACGGAGTGGCGGCGGCGCCAGTTGTAGAAGTCGGTGATCCAGGTGGCGATCTTCAGCCGGGCTTCCGTACGGGTGCGGAACTGGTGACGGTGGACGTACTCGACCTTGATGATGGAGAAGGTGGCCTCGGCGACGGCGTTGTCGAAGCACGAGCCGACCCGGCCCATCGACTGGCGTACCTTCCAGCGGGCGCACACCCGGGCGAAGTCGGCCGAGCAGTATTCGCTGTCCCTGTCGCTGTGGAAGATCACTCCGGTGACATCGCCGCCGCGGGTGACGGCGGCCATGTTCAACGCGGCGACAACCAGGCCGGGCCACGCGGACGGCGGCACGCTGGCCAAGCGGGCCTACGTCCACCCGGACAGCAGCCACCTCAAGGTCGCGGCTGAACACCTGGAAGCAGGCCTGTTCGGCTGCCTCCGGTGACACGAATTTCAGCAGTAGGCGCGTACGTGTTGAATTGTGAGACGAAACAGCAAGAAGGCCTCGACCCACCGAGGTGAATCAAGGCCCTGGCCTGCTTGTTTACTGTCGGGACGGCCGGATTCGAACCGACGACCCCTTGACCCCCAGGGCGCTGCGTTGGACGTCTGCGCACGTCATGCCCGCCGCAGCCATGATCAGGCCGTGCGGTCGAGCGCCTGCCGTCCACCAACGCGCACTACGTGTGGCCCCACTGTGGTCCCCCACGGATCTCGCCAAGCAAGAAATCCCTTCTACAACTTGTTTGGACGCGCGAGTGTCCAGACCGGACACGACGGCGCGGATAACGTTCAGGCATCGGCCAGATGTCGGGGCTTAACACCACGATGGACATTGGTATCTTGAAGATGTGACCACTGATCTCGCCGCCTCCTCCCCGCCGCCGGGAGACGGCTACGCGCACGAGTGCCACATCCGCGACCTGTACGCCAGGAGGCTCAGCGAGTTCCGGCCGGAGGAGCTGTTGCTCAAGACCGAGCACTCCTATGCCGGATCGCGCGTCCGCGCCGACATGCGCACGCTCAGCAGCGACGGTGTGATCCGCGTATGGGAGTTCAAGATCCTCGCAGGCTACGAGGGACTCGGCCAGGCTCTCACGTACCTGGCGTTGGCCCGGAAGGAGCAAGAGTTCGGTCGCCCGATCCGGGCCGTGCTCGCCGCCTTCGCGTTCCAGCCCGAAATTCGCACCACCATCGAGGTGCTGAATCTGGGCATCGAACTCGTCGAACTACCCGCCAAGCTCCGCCTAGCGGGCGGCGTCCCAGGCATCGAAACAGCCCTGCCAGTTCCCACAATCCCCCACCTGACCGACCTGCTGCCGCCGACATTCAAGGAGTCCTGATGGCAACCCTGCCCACATTCCCACAAACCAAACTGCTTGCCGATGACGCGATACCCGAGGACAAGGATTTCGGCGGGCTCAGGATCGTCCGGTACCAGACCGACCCGAAGGCGCAGGTTGCGGTCGCCCAGAACCAGTACGAGTTTCAGCACGAACTGGGAAAGCGTCACATGATCCACGGCGTAGTGCTGGCGCTCAAAGGAGCAAAGCCGAACTACCGAATCACAGCGACGATGCACCCAACGCTGAGGCAGTTTACTGAGATTGTCAAGTACGACCCTTCGGCTCCGCCAATCGAGGACTGGGAGGCTCAGGGCATGCTGAAGGCCCACGAGCAGACCCAGCAAGACTTCAAGGGCGCCAAGAAGGAAAACCTGGCCAACTTCAAGCAGTACAACGTCGAAGCTATCCGGGAAGAACGCGTCGCCTATCTTCCGACCATCAGCGGATGGCAGTCGGCAGCTGCGTTTCCCGAGACGATCTTCGTGGCTCTAGACGAGAGCAACCCTATGGCCCTGTACGGGATTTTGTACCTGCCCAAGAAGCCTGTGATGCAGTCTGACGGCCAGACCCAAACCGCCGCGCTGTTCCAGGCGGCACAGACCGGCCTCGCGATCAAGGCCGGCGCTTTGGACACCTTCGGCACTACATTGGAAATCGAACTCAACGTCACGCCCGAACGCGCCGCGCAGAGCTTTGCTGACCGTAACGGCCGCGGGTCGAAGAAGAATAAGAACCTCGTCGCAACTCTCGACAGTTCCTCAGCAATGGCCCGCCTACGCAACCAGGCCGTCGCCGGGACCGTCTTCGAGGACCGTCTTGCCGATGGGCGCACGGGTGGAGCAAGCGAGACCGCGACGAGGAACATCGCCGACCTCTCGACCATGGACCAGATCCTCCTGAACGTCATCTCCCGCGGTTCAAGAAAAGAAGAGCAGATCAAGCTCTACCACATCAAGCACTTCCTTCCCTTCTGCCGAGAATTCCTTGAACTGCTCGACAGCGAATTCGGCGATAAGTGGGTCGATCCCACTCCCAAGGGTAGCGAACCGTACCGACTCATCTACATCCACGGCTGGGCATTCGCCCTCAAGGCTTTGGCCATCGCCTACCATGACTGCCGCCGAGACCTCATCGCCCCCCTCGCTGCTGCCATCGGGACCAGCGCTGGCGATGAGCACCGCACGGCAGAGGAAGCTGAAGAACTCTTCCTGGCGAAGGCGTCCGGCAATGACGCACCCGAGCCGGTCATCAGCTTCGAGGAATTCGCGCAGCGAATTCACACCATCGACTGGCTCCGCTACCGCAAGCACTGGATCAGCCTGACCGGGTACAAAATTGACCGGAACGGCAAGAAGAAGACGCGGGAGATCAAGGACGGCGCCGGCGGTAAGAAGCTCATTGTCGACGGCAGGGCCCAGAACACGGCCGCCCACATTGGCACCGTCGTCAACAAGATCCTCTCCAATAAGTGGACCGACCTCACCGCCACCGCCGACGAGCCCACCAAATGACCCATCGGCCCCGGTTTGCCGACTTGATGGTTCCGGTTGAAGCCCATTGTCAGGCTGGCGACCCAGGCACCTGCGTTAGGTCCCGCACGACGTAGGCCTTCAGGAGGATGACCGCACATGCGGGGCTAGTAGGCAGATTAGGCAAGCCATTTAGGGTCCACTGCATTTCCCAAGGGGTTGGGGCTTGGGCAGCAGCACGAATTTGCGGCCATGAGGCCCTCTGCCACTCGGCGACCCGCTCACAAGTGCGCGGCCGATGTTCGACACGAGGCATTGAACTGCAGGTACGGGCAAACCGGGACGTCAACCCGCTCGGAGGATCATGTACAGCCGGGCGGGCGGAGAGCTTGTGGCAGACCGTGATCCAATGGGTGCCATGGAGGATCAAACGCGCGCTGTCGATGTCAACCGGCCCGTCACGGGCCCTCAGTTGCTCCGGCTAGTAGCCAACGAACTCGCCGATTACATCGAGGAGTCCGAACACGCTGGCGAGCCCATGAGCCTCGCTGACTTCGGCATATGGCTCTCAGCCGACGCGTAGCAGCAGGCTACTTCCGTTGCAACTTCGGCTTGGTTGACGAACAGGGGCCGCTGACATGGGCAAACGCCCTCGTCGGCGGCCCCTCCCGCAGATCTAGACAGACGGGGGCCACAAGGCGAGTAGGACGCTTCGCCACACGTCCACGCACGTCACGCACGCTCTCCACAGAATCAGGCCGTGCGGTCGACGTTGTGCCGCGCGCCATCGCGCAGGCCGTGCGGTCCCCACTTGGCCCCCGGAACGCTGACACGCTAGGAAGCGTGGACGCAGCCGGAAGTCGCACGGCAGCGACGTGCCTTGACCTGCTTCGCAGGGCGGCCGCCGACTCGATGCAGTTGGCCTAGCAGTGGGCTGGCGGATCGGAACTTTCCCGTCCCTGCAGCTCAAAACCGTCGCTGATGGAGGGGTTCAACGTGCGTGGGATGGCGGACGAGTATCGCCATGGCCGCAAGTACTCTGTGCACATGTCAGACGTCGAGTTTGATGAACCCCTGGTTCAGGGCACGCTCTGGGGGCCGGACGAGGTACTGGACTATTCGCCAAAGCCTACGTTTGACGAGGCGTCCGTGGCATTCCTTCATTGCATGACTACGGCAGACCCCGACTACAACAACGTCTGATGATCAACGGCGCGTTCCGCCCACTGAAATCATATCCTGCTTTCCAGGCTCTTCAGAGATCGCGATTTCTTGAAAACCTTCACAGCCTCAGTCAACTACCCACCAATTTGGGCCTATGTCCGTATTGCGACGTTCCATTGGTGACGGTAGAGCGCCGGGATCTAGGAGTTGAGGATAACTATCGCTGGGTTCAAGAGATGGTTGAGCACTGCGATCGGTGCATGTTTTGGCAGTTGAACGAACTACGCCTCACTCGGTATGAGAACCGGGGAGTTCTTACGAGATACGACTATCTGACTCTCCGCTCCAAGGTGCGGGAGTTCGATACCCACACACCCGACGGATCCCTGAGCGAAATCTCGAAATGGTTTCGACGACATCCTGAAAAGTATCAGGCGGTAACTCCACGCTATCTCGAACTGCTAGTTGCTCGTGTATTCGCTGAGGTCGGTACCTACGTTGAGGCGCGACACGTCGGTCGGCCAGGTGACGGAGGCGTGGACGTTCTTCTCGTAGACGCGGAAGGCAAATCCTGGGTGGTGCAGGTCAAGCGACGAGAGAGCCCGAAGGCGGTAGAACCTGTCGACACCATACGAAATTTACTGGGAGCGCTGGTTCTGGGACGAAGTCGCCACGGAATCGTAGTTTCCACTGCCGACCACTTTACCTATCCCGCTCAGTCAAGCGCACGGCACGCAAGAGGCGAAGGCTTTACCATCGAACTCGTCGATCGGCATCTGCTCGATGCGCTCCTAGCCAAGACGGTCGCAGCAAGCCCCTGGGCACCTCTTAAGAGGATGCTTGAGGATCAACGGGGCGGGTGGTTGCGCCAGGAGTGGTCCGAATCCGAGCTATTCGACACCTCCCCGAGCTGGTCAGCTAGGTAACACTCATTCCGGTGCTCACCCCGAGCATCACGGCTCGCCAACGAACCTGCTCGCGGGTGTTGCAGCAACCGCTGATGGTGATCCAGTGCGCTCGACCAGCGATCAACAGTGCTTGCCGGGCTGACATAGTTGCGCTGGGCGTCTAAAGTTCATCCCATCAAAGGGACGGCAACGATAGACGCCCTCGCAAAAGACTGGTCGCGAAAACAAAGAAGGGCCAAGGACGATGACGTTCGAGTCTAGCGAGTCACCTTTCCCCGAGGTCCCACTGTCTTGGCTGGCCGACGCGCCACTGTTCATCGACAGCGAGCAGATATCTGCTTTCTACGATGCGGTCATCATGCCGGAACACGACACAGACAAGATAACCATATCCACGAAGAATGTGACGCTCACCAAGACAAGCGTAACCGGCAAAGCCGGGGCCAGAATCAGCACTAACGCCCTGCTAGCAACTATCTTCCCGTTTATTGACGCACAGGCAAACGTAGAAGGAGCCACAGGGCGCGAGAAGTCCAGGCAGCAGGATCGCGGAGACACCATTGAGCTAAGCCCAATTAAAACGCCTCACCGGCAACTCGTACAACTTGCACTTCACTATGCGGCAAACCTGCCAGGACGAGGTCAGCTACATCCGCGACGGCAATTGGGATGCCTTGCTCGATCCTGCGTTCGTGGCCGCAACTCCAAGGGCGCTCGTTTTCCTTGATCTACCGCCGGCGCAGCCAATCATTCCACTCGCCGCAGAGTTGACGACAGGCCGGGTGGTAACCCTTTTTGATGAACTAGCGGCCGAGGTTTCCAAGCGGGTCCGCTCATTGCCACCTCCCTACCCTGGCGTCGATGACCCTGCAGAAACACGCAACCACTGGGCCTGGTATTCCGCGAACTACAGCGCCATAGCGGCGATGAACGTGCTTGAACGCGGCATTGGCGAGGGCGGTTTAGCGAGATGGGTAGATTACAGATTGCAACTGACGGAAGAGGCGTCACTGCACTTCTCAATGCGCGGCAGGGGCGGATTTCCAACCGGCATTTATGCTTACTCCACCATCGCACGCGGTCATGAACACGGGATAAGGATTGTGGGAACGCTCAAGTCCGGACCTGACCTCAACATTCTTGCGCTATTCGAGAAGTAGCAATACATTTCCACCCGGCACTTTTGCCCCACAGCGCAGGTTCGGCGACGCTGGTGTGCGCGACGACAACCAGGGTTGTCGTCGCGCACACCAGCTCGGCGAGCACGGCCACGTGCCGCATGACGCCCGCTCGTCTACACCTCGTCAACGATCGTGAACGAGTTCGGCGGTCGCCCGCGACTCGATCACTAACTGTTGCCTCTGCTCGTCGCTCAGGGCAGCACCTCAAGCGGGTCGCGCTCGCGGGCTGCAGGCGGGCGCACCGCCCTGCATAGCGTGCGGTCCCCATCGGTCCGCACCTCGAGCCAGAGCGGGCCGGAGCCCTCCACACGCCGGAGGGAAACCGACCTTGTCGGCAGGTCGCAAGCCAGCGGCGCTGGCCCGGGTACATCTGAGGTGGCACGGATCCGAGAACATGTAAACATGACTAAAATCGGGGATCGTGCCGTCGTGAGTTCCCCCCGCTTTGATGGAGCGGTGGTTACCTGCTGCCGGCTGGCGCAGGGGTGGCGATAGGTGGCTCGGCTGGTTGCGGCTGGCGGGTGTGCCAGGCGGTCTCGTACTCGTTGGGGCTGAGGTAGCCCAGCTCGCGTTGGATGCGGCGGGTGTTGTGCCAGCCGTCGATGTAGGCGAAGATCGCGTTCTCGGCTTCGTCGCGGGTCCGCCACGAGGTGCGGTAGACGAGTTCGATCTTCAACGTCGACCAGAAGTTCTCCATCAACGCGTTGTCGTACGAGTCGCCGACGGAGCCCATCGAGGGCAGGATCCCGTTGTCCTGCAAGCGTTCGGAGAAACGGAACGACGTGTAGTTGGATCCCCTGTCCGAGTGGTGGATCAACTGGCCGTCGCGGACATCGCGCGACCAGATGCCGTATTCGAGGGCGGCGAGGATCAGGTCGGTGTCGCAGCGGTCAGACGTCTTCCACCCGACGATCCGGCGGGAAAACACATCCCGGACCGCGGCGAGCCAGAACACACCCTCACCGCAGGGGATGCGGGTGGCGTCGGCAACCCAGAGCCGGTTCGGCCCGTCGGCGGTGAACTGCCGGTTGACCAGATCCGGCGCTGGCGTGTGTCGGGGATCTTGCTTCGTGGAGCCGCCACGCCAGCCCCGGCGCAGGAACGCCCCCTGCCAGCCGTGGGCGGCCATCAGCCGCTCGACGCGCTTGCGGCCCACGCGGATGCCGTCACGGCGTAGCTGCCGGTGGACCCGGTCCGCGCCGTAGGTTCGCCCGGAGGTCTCCCAGATCTCGTGGATGTTAGAGATCAACCCCAGGTCGACGACGTCCCGGTCGCAGGGCTGCTCGGCCTGCTTGACCCACGCGTAGTAGGTCGAGGCGCCGATGTTCAGGACCCGTAGCAGGAGCGCGACCGCGAACTGGTCACGGTGTTCATCAATGAACGTCATGACCGTCGCCGGGTCGGGTCGAGCTCCGCCGCGAAATACGCGCTCGCAGCCTTCAGGATCTCGTTCGCCCGCCGCAGCTCAGTGACTTCCCTGCGCAGCCGGCGGTTCTCCTCCGCCATCTCGCTGGTCGGCCGGTCGTGACGCTCACCTGCGTCGGCCTCGGCTTGGCGGATCCAGCTCCTGAGCGCCTCGTGATGCACGCCAAGCTGCTCGGCCAGGCGCCGGATGACGGGCTTCGGATCCGACTCGCGGTACAGACGCACAGCGCGCTGACGTAGCTCATCGGGGTACTTCTTCGGTGCTGCCACGGACGACTTCCTCCCCCACGGCCATCAGACCATGGTCAAGAAGCTCCATAAAAGCGGGGGCGGCTCAGGCGCGGCAGGTGCCCATCATCGGCGAGCTGCGGCCGATGGTGGCCGCGAAGCTCGACCGGCTCACCGAGGATGACGGCCGGCTCTTCGTCGGCCCTCGCGGCGGCCGGATCAGCACGGCGGTGCTGCGCGACGCGACGCACTGGGACGAGGTGGTCAGCTCGCTGGGCTTCGAGTACCTGCGGCGACACGACCTGCGGCACACCGGGCTGACCTGGATGCCGGCGTGCCGGTGCACGTCCTACGGAAGATCGCCGGTCACGGCTCGCTGATGACGACTCAGCGATATCTGCATCCGGATCGTCAGTCGATCCGGGCCGCCGGTGAGGCGCTGTCTTCGCATCTCACCGGCCTGAGGTCCCCAAATGGTCCCCAGCGGGGCATCGCATGATCGCGAGAAATGCCCTTCTACCTGCGTCGGGACGGCCGGATTCGAACCGACGACCCCTTGTAACGGAAAGTAGCCGAAGCGGGCTTGTCATTACTTGCCTGAGATGGTCGTTGAGCTGCAAGGACGTCACTAATACGTCACCGGCTCTTGTCACTCTTCGCCAACAATTGGCCTGGGTTTTCGGGGGGTAAACGGGGGGCCAGGTTCAACGTCCGCCACGTCTGACCGTCTATCCACCGGTCGTGCCAGCCTTATAGGTCGTGTACCGACCGGACTTGCGGCAGCCCGTCCTCGGTCAACACGATCGTCACCGGGACCTCACGCGGTGGTGGTCTCTCGGTGGTATCCCGCAAGCTGCGGTGCGCGGGACATTCGCAGGATGGCTGCAGCGGGTCCGGGCACCCGACGAGGGCAGACGTCAGCCGCTGGACCCCGTCGACGTCGACCGGCCACGACCAGTCCATGTCCCACGGCTCCTCCCAGGGCGGGTGGAACCAATCGTGATGAAAGCGCACCAGAAGCCAGCCCCACACTCCGGGCGGGCCACCACGTTGGTCCAGCGGTAGTTGACCTGGTGCCCCGAGGCGCCGTGCGGGACGCCCCAGCGGCGGACCGCCTTCGGCACCGCAGTGTTCGCCCTGGCGTTTGCCGGGCCGCTGCTGCTGTGGCAGGCCCTCGTCGAGGCGCCGTTCACGATGGTGGTCGCGACGGCCGGAATCATGGCCGGAGTTCGGCTCGCCATCCAGGGCTGGCTCGCGATCTTCTCCAGGGCCACCGCTACCGGGACGACCTGGACCGGGTCCAGCACGACTATGAGGACCTGCGCGCGGCGTACGACAGGTGGGTGCGCAAGCTAAAATCGAAGCCGACCGACGCGGAGATGGCGCACTGGCTCGACTGCGATCGCAAGATCCTGGTCGAGGACACGCTGCGGCACTACCGCATGGCCGCGCAGGACGTGATAGCGCAGGCCTTCATCGAGGCGCCCGTGCCCGGGTTCAAGCGGGCCCGGGTCAGCAAGGGGCCCTGGCGCTACTCGCGATACAAACTTCTCCTCTTCCTCCTCACCAAGGACGGCGTCCGCCAGGTCACGATCACCCTCGACTTCGAAACCATGGAATTCGGCGATCAGCAGCGCCTCGCTTACCAGTACAACTCGGTCGTGGCGGCGAACGTCGTCGATGCCCGCAACGGCGAGAAAACTTCCCCTGACCTTGACGAACAACCGCCGAGACGAGCTGACGATCACCGGTGAGTGGCTAGGCATGCCGGAACTCGGCGACGACGACCGCATCGCCTCCCAGGTATCGCTCGATGCCTCGGGCCTCGAACGCACCCTGCACGTGCTAGAGGGCATGGAGCAATGCAGGATGATCTCGTCCGCCGTGGTGAATCCGCCTCGTTCCTCACGTACGGCGCTGATTGTGTCAGCCTGGGCCGACGTCATCTCCAACTCGGAGCACAACCACTCAGCAGGAACGTGATTTACGTTGATGAGATCGCTGTCCGCGTAGTCCCGGTTAGCGACGACGTCCGGACGCCGGGGTGCCCGGGTCGACTGCCGCGCCGGGTCGTAGATCAGGCTGACCCGGATGGACGGCTTCCCGGTCGGGTTCGGTCAGGCATCGTCCATGCCGAGCGATTCCCGGATGGTCCGGCGGGCCTGGTGCAAGGTGGACGGCAGGTCCGCCTCCTCGCGCTCGACCAGGGACTTGAGCGGAAAGTCGTAGAGGCTTGCGGCTAGTTCCGGATCCACGAGAGTGAGGAACGAGTGGGCGTGGGCCGCGATCAGGTACCTGGCCGGGTGGTAGGGCCCGTAGTAGTGCAGCGCCGTGTTGGTGACGTCGTGCAGCATCAGGGCCGCGGCAACGGTCCGGCCGACGGCGCTGTGCCCCGCGGCGAAGTCGACATGGACGTGCAGGGTGAGCGGGTGGACCGGGCCTAGAACGCTACGGCATGCCTCGAGCAGATGCGGCATCAGCTCGAGGAAGCGCTCGACGTCTCCGTCCGCCGCGATCTGTTTGGCCTGCTTCCAGGAGGACTCGAGTCGGTCCCGATCGTCGGAGGAGTGCGGGACGGGAAGCGGTATACGGTCCTCCTCGGCGAGCGGATCCGGATGCTCGATCCAGGCCATGTCCTGTCTGAACCGGTCACTTCGGCGGAAGCCGATCGCCCCCGTGAGTTCCTCCAGATGTCTGGCGAGGTCGTCGGTGACGCGGGCCTCGCCGGTCTGCCAGACCGCGAGATGGTCGATGAACGCCGCGAAGACTTGGTCCAGATGGTGCTGACCGGGGTCGCGCGGCAGAGTGGGGCTCTCATACGCGACCATGGTCTGGAGGACGGCCGTCGCGCGCATCAGTTCCGCGTGATAGAGCTGCTGGATGTCGGCAAGCTCCTCCGCCATGTCCTCGGGAAGCTTCGGGATCAGACGGATCGTCCGCACGCACAACTGTATCCGACAGAGCATGACACCGTAGTCGTAGTACCGCCGCCGGTGAGCGTCGATCGCGGTGCGCACGACACGTTGCAGATCCTCCATCTCCGCGCTGATGCGTGCCCTGGCTTCCAGCCAGTCCTGTCCGAACGACCGGGCGAACTCGTGGTGACCCGGCAGGTCAGCCACGATTTCCTCGAACCGGTCGACCACGGCCGGGTCCACTCCCAGCTCGCGGATCCGGTCGGCGGTCCATCCGCACATGTCGTGCATTTTCTCGAGTACGAAGTCCGGAAAACCCCGACCGATGATCACGATCCACTCGGTGTAAGCGCAGTAGACGTCCTCCAAGTCGTGGCCGATCTGGAGTTCTTCGGCCGGTCTGGCCATAGCGCCGGGCGGAGGTGGCTCGAAGTCCCGTGCGCCCGTCACGACGCACCCGGAAACTTGTACGTCGCCGGTGCGCCGAACAGCTGGAAACCCGCCCAGTGGTAGGGATGAGCCGTGATCGGATCGGCTGCCATCGCCTGCTGTGCCTGCCGCAACGCGTCGGCGGGCGAGGCGAATTTCTGGAGAGCCAGATAGAAGTGCCGCATGAGCGCCTCGGTCGAGGCGTCGGAGACCGCCCACAGGGGCGCCAGCACCCCCTGCGCGCCGGCGGCGAGAAACGCGCCGGGGAAGCCGACGTACTCCGAGCCGAACCGCATCGCTCCGGTTCCCGCGTGGCAGGCCGCCAGGACGACCAGCCTCGCGTTGAGCTCGTACCGTGCGAGCTCGCCGTACCAGAGCGCCTCGGGACGGTCGGCGGGACCGGCGAGGTGCAGGGCGGAGAAGTCCGGATGGTCGGGGAAGAAGAACCCGTGACAGCCGAAATGGGCGACGTCGGCATCGGCGAGGTTGGCCATCATCATGTGGTACTCGAGCCGATCTCCGGTCACGGTGAAGGCATCAGTGAACGTGCCCGCCGCGTGGTCGATCTCCGCCCGGGCGTGCGGCAGGCTGCCGTCGGGGTCCCCGAAGCCGACGAAGCGTTCGAGGACGCGCTTGAGCCGGGGCCTGGTCAGCAGGCGTGCCAGCAGGGTGAGGCTGGGCACGTAGCTCACTTCGCGGGTCGCGGAGAGCATCGCGGGTGCCAGCGCGCCCAGGGGGATCCGCCAGAGCGCCCCGTGCGGCACGAAGAACAGGCGGCACCCCTCCGGAACGTGGTCCACGACGGGCTGGACGAGATGGGTCATGAGCCAGGTGACCGCGTCGGGGTCGTCCTGTGATCCGCCCAGCGGGCTGGACAGCTGAGCCAGTGCACCCTCAACCGCCTCGTCCACTTCCTTGGTGGCGAAGCGACCGATCGTCCGGCAGTCGCCGCGGCTGATGAGGAAGATCGAACCGTTCGAGCCGCAGACCACGACGCGGTCGTTCTCGGCGAGCAGGGCCCGCACCGACCGGGTCAGCGTCGGTGACGTGGCCGTGGTGAGGCCAGGCGTGGCGGACAGGAGCTTTTGCTCCTGGCGCTCGAGCGCCTGCCGCTGGTCGCCGAACACTCGGGTGAGCAGCCGGTGGTTGGGTTCGGTCGGCGCAATGATGTACTTCCCGAGAACGTCCTGAAGCACCTTCGAACGGGAGTCCTCCAACACCTGCGGGTGCCATTGCCTCCAGAGCTGGTGCATCGCCGTCTGCGCGAGCAGGGCCCGGCTCGCGGCGAGCTCATGGACGTCAACCGCCGCCTCGGCACCGCGCAGCGCTTCGGCGCACCGCTCGGCCATCAGGTAAGTGATCTCATGGGCGGCTGAAAGCTCTCGCTGGAGGGCTTGCGACCGCCCGTACTTCCGCAGCTCCTCAACGTTCCGAAGGATCTCGTCGAGTCGGCGGGCCGCCTCCTCAGTCGGGCCGTTAGCCATCACCTCGAGTGCGGTGGCTCCCGCCTGGAAGACCTCCGAACCACCTTCTTCCAGGGGTATCCTTCGGCCTTCCGCGTAGGCCAGCTTGCCCTCGCACATCTTGCGGTAAAAGTCGGCGTGGCCGCCAAGAAGGGTGGCCGACTCGACGCACCACCGCAGCCCCATGATGAGAGGCTCGAGATCTTTCGCGGTCATCGCGGCCGCATAGGCCCGCCACCACCGCGCCTGGTCCTTATCCAGCCGTTGCAGGCGGTTGAGGGCGCTTTCCAGGTTCGGCTGGTCGGCGAGGTCGGTCAGCACGGTGATCATCGCCACGACCGCGTTGGCCTCGCTGACGGGGTCGGCCGCCCGGCGGTAGGCATCCGCACCGCGGCGGGCGTGTACCAGCATGCGCTGATGGCTTCCCTTCACGGTGTGGGCGGTCCTCATCAGCAACGTGAACAGGCCGATCTCCGCACTGCCTTCGACCGCGGCCTCGCCCTCGGCCCGGGCCAGGTGAACGGCCTCGATGAAGGCCGCTCTGGCCTCTTCGATCTGGCCCCGGTCGCGCAGGGTACGCGCCCGGTCGTCCCACTCCCTCGCGGTCTGCGGCCGCTCCGCTCGGGAGCGCGCAAAGGCAGCCTCCCGGGCGGCCGCGTCTAGCGGCTCCACCGGCATGTCATCGGCCTCGACCTCGCCCGCGCGGACGATTCTGATCATCTCGAGGTGTGCTGTGAAGAAACGCTCATAGGAGGCGTCAGCTTGGGGTATGGCCCGGACGAACTCGATGGTGCGGTCTATCAGCCGTTCGGCCTCGCGGCTCCGCAACTCCTCGCGCTCAGCGATCATCCGTAACTTGGCGCGCGGGCTGCCTTCCGTGATCAGCTCGACCACGGCGTCGCGGACAGGTTCCTCGATGCTGTCGCCCATTCTCGACTGCATGAGCCACGCCGCCTGAACGCTCTCCGTGATCACCCGCGCGGCCTTGGCAAGCCGCTCTTTCTCCGAGTCGTGAGGGGAACCCTCCATCAATCCATTATGCAGATATTGACGGAGCTCTGCGGTGTTACGCTCGTGGCCGTGTCGGCGCATGCGACCGGGCGGGTACGCGCTCTTCTCATCGGGATCGATCGCTACCTCGGCGCCCCTCGCCTGATGGGATGTGTCAACGACGTCGAGCACGTCTCCGCGTTCCTCAATCAGCGGCTGGGCTCGCGTCTGGACGAACGGCGCCTCATCAACGGGGAGGCGACCAAGGACGCAATCGTAGAGGCGATCCGCTCGCACCTCGGGCAGGTGGGACGCGGTGAGGTCGCGCTGCTCTGGTTCAGTGGGCACGGCTCGGAGCAGGCGGTGGCGCCCGAGCAGTGGCACCTTGAACCCACGGGGATGAGTCAGTCGCTGGTCTGCCACGACAGCCGAGACGGCGACGTGCTGGACCTGACTGACAAGGAGCTGTCCGTGCTCCTTGACGGGCTCGCCGATCGCGATGGGCACGTCGTGGTCGTGCTGGACTGCTGCCACTCGGGCAGCGGCACCAGAGAATCCCAAGCAACGATCCGGTCGGCGCCCGCCGTCACCACGCTCTCGTCCTCGGCCCGCCGTCCGCCGGAACCGCGCGCCCTGACGGCCTCCTCGAGCACATCCCATGTAGCTCTATCCGCCTGCCGGTCCGACCAGCTGGCCGCCGAGCAGGTCATCGACGGCGAGTTTCGGGGTGTGTTCACGGCCGCGCTGCTGGAGGCTATGCGCCATCTCGGGGCCGACGCCACCTACCGCGAACTGCTGGTCGGTGCCCGATCAAGGATCGAGGGCATCCGCAGGGCACAGACACCGGTGTTGTTCCCCGCCCACCGCGACGGCCCGGCCGACCAGGCCTTCCTCGGCGGCAGCCTCGTCAAGTCCTCGGGAATGACGGCCCGCTGGATCGGTGACGGATGGCTGGTTGACGCCGGCCACTGTCATGGGATGCCGGTCCCGGCTCTTGAAGAACCTGTGCTCTTGGCCGTCGCCGGCCGCGCTGGTCTGGTGCTGCGGGTCGTCGAGGTGAGGGCGGGTGAGTCGGCCGTCGAGCCGCTGGGCTGGGAGCCCGACCCGGCCGAGCAGTACCCGGTCGTCCTGAGCCGTACCCCGTTGCCGGCCGCCCAGGTCGTGGTCGGGGGCACGGTCGAGGACGATCCGGCGGCGTGCGCACGGGTGGTCGAGGCGATCCGGACGTCGGCCTACCTGACAGCCGCACGCCAGGAAGACCCGAAAATTGGCCCGCGCATGCGGGTTGCGGCGGTGCGGCGGGAAGGGCGTAAGGTCCTCCGCGTCCTGCGCTCCGACGACACGCCGGTCGTCCCCGACGTCGAGGGCCACTCCGATAGGAGCGCTCGCCTGGTGGTGGCGCAGATGGCGCACGTCGCACGATGGACGCAGATCAAGGAGCTGGCCAACCCCTGGTCAGCGCTGACTGGTGCTGTGCACCTGGAAATTGTGGCCGCCCGCCCCGGCGTGGTGTCGGCACCACGGGAGGAGCCTCCGCTCTCCGTCAACGACGATGGCGCGATTTCGCTCACCTATCGCCGCACCGCTGACGGCTGGGCTCCGCCGGAGGTCTTCGTCCGATTGCGCAACACCTCGCCTCGCAGGCTGTGGTGCGTCCTGCTCAACCTCACGGACCGGTACCGCTCGCACGCCATGCTCTTCCCGGGCGGATTCGTGGCGCCGATGGGTGTCGCGGCGGCGGCCGAGGGACATCGGATCCCGGTGGTCCTGCCACCGGGCCACGCCATCAAGCCGGGCGCGGCGAGCACGGACTGGTGCAAGCTCATCGTCTCCGACCGCGAGGTGAACTCCGCCGCCCTGGAACTGCCCGCGCTTGGCGAGCGCATCGCCCGAGGCCTGCGCCCGCAAACCGCGACGGCGAGCCTGGGCTGGAACTCCGTGCGCGACATGACCGTCCCCGATCCGGCAGGCGACTGGACGACCTTCCTGCTTCCGGTCGTCACGCGAGTCCCACAGGAGTGATCAGTCCGTAAAGTCCCCATGATCTCGTCCAGTCCCATGGCGAACAGCTCGCCAGAGACGAGAGTCCACCTCCCACGAGGAGAAGCGAGGGTGAACAGAGCGCCGACCAGCGGAGAAGCATCATGCAGCGTGATTCGCTGGGCGCTCAACACGACGGGTCCTACTACGCTGCTGTAATCCGGCCGGCGTAGGACTGCCAGTCGCCGGACGCGGTTCGTTGCCACGCAACGGCGCTGCAGATGTCGATGCCGAGGCACCGGGCGAGAACGGCGGCGGGTAGCTCGACCGCAGGTTGGAACATGGCGGCGGTACGAGCGGCGCGGGTCGGCATGCCCAACGCCGCGAGGCGTGTGCGGAGCATGCCCCCGCTGATCGGCTGGTCCCAGGGCCCGACCGGGGAAAACGCATGGGGTCGTCGCGCGGTCGGTACCTACGCGTTCAGCCCTGAGCTGGACGAAAAGGGTAGCCATGACCGGCGGCAGGCCGATCGGCGTAGTGCCGAAGGTGAGCCGGACGCCGCCTGAATTAACGCCCCTTCGACCACATCCATTGATGGTCACGATGGCGACGACGACACCAGTACCGCGCCAAAAGAGCCCACTACCAGCGAAGACTCCGACTTCATCAGGTGCGGCTGGAGTACTAACCGCTACCTCGGCCTGATCAGTAGCTCCTACCCGCGCGCGCCGATGCAAATGTAGGAGGCCCAGATCACCGGCAGCGGCGCCTCAACTGGGTTCGCGCCTTGCGGTGTGGACCTCCACCGATGGAGCCACTTGAGCTGCACGGCCCGCAATGCCGTGGCCGCATCTTCCGGCCGGCGTAGCGCTTCGGCTAGATCAAGATCGAAGCGACTGGTAAACGGGGTGTCCCAGACCCGCCAGTTCGTCGCAACGACCTGCCGCGCGCCGGCCCACAGGATCGCGGAGGCCAACCCGAACCACTCCCCCGCACCGTCGCCACCGGCTCCTGAGGACGCGCACGCCGCCAGCATCACCCGCGACGGAAACGGGAGGGCCGGAGCGTCGCCTGAACTGGTAAAGATCAGATCGGCGGTAACCAGATTGCCCTCCAGGGCGAGGCCGCTCTCCACGTCACCGCGCCCGCTTACGTGACCGGAATAGTAGAACAGGCTCGGATGTGACGGTCCGAGTCGCCGCAGAGCGATCGCCAGGGCCTGCGGGGTGGCTCCTGGATGGGTGAGTACGATCTCCGTACCAGGCGGCACACGCCGGGCGAACTGCAAGTCGCCGCACGGGTCGACGCACGCGACGCTCAGCGGCAGTTCGTCCAACGGGAACGTCGGATGACGATCGACGTAGTCCATCAGGGCCGCCGGTGGTGCGACCCGCGGCACCGCGGCGTCGATGAGCCGCGCGGGGTAACGATCAGAGCTCTGCGTCTCGATGCCCAGGAGGGCGGTCGGCAAGACAGCGAACAAAGTGCCACAGAGCACCAACTGCAAGGGGTTGCCAGTGTCGATCCGGCGCAGCAGCTCGGCGCGCAGGACAGGTGGGATAAGGTGATGCCCGAGGAGCGTGGAGAGTGCTTCCTCCTCGCGATACGAGGAACTGAGCGGACCGTTTAGCACGTCCGAGGCGGTCGCATCCTCGTTGACGAGGCTGGCATTTAGCAAAGTCTCGAGGGCGTCGCCAAGTTCGGTGCCGTCGGCGGCATCAAGGAACCCGCAGGCCGCCTCGCCCCCGCCGCGCACACACCAGTAGATGCGCTCGTTGAATCCCCAGGCACCCCACCACCAGGCGTCTTCACCGCCGACCTGCCTGACGCAGTCCTCGAAGGACAGCGGGGTTCCAGCAACGTCCTCGGTATACAACGACGCGAGGTGGGAGAAGCCGTCCACGGCGATCGGTCGCATCCGGGAGACGCGGGTAGCGCCGAGGGTGGTGAGCAGGCCCGCCGGCGACATGCCGCGGTATCGTTCCGCAGTCGCTCCGCCGGTGGGGAGCACTTGGAGACGGGCGCTCTCCATGAGCTCGGCTGCCAGCGCTGTGTCGTTGCGCGCACAGGCGATCTGAAGCGCCACTTCCCGCGCTGCCTCTCCTCCGATGTTGTTGAACAGGCGCAGGGCAGACCCGTCCGTTCTGGCGCTGATCTCATTGTTGCGGGCGACCGCAGTGAGAGCGTGCGTGAGCGCATTCTGAAGGTCTCCGCGACTGAGGAGGAAGGCGGCCCGGCCGAGTTCCGCGTCGGCAATGTTGCGGGGGCTGGCGTTCTCCCGTGCTACCCGCAGCGCGTGCTCGGAGGCCGAGTCCAGCCATGCGGGGAACGAGCGGCCACGGTGCCGGGAGTCGGTGAGGATGCTCAGCGCCTGCAGGAACTTCTCACGGTCACGCTTGGCGTAGTAGACCACGGCCGAGCGGACATGGGCGAATGCCTCGTGCTGGTCAGCCCCATCCATTTCTAGCAGGGCGGCTCCGAGGTTGTAGCTATGCATGGCGCGGTCGGCGTCGGTGCGAGTTGACTCTAGGTCATGCCGGAGGCTCTCGATCACCGCCGCGGTCATCCGGCGGTGGCCCTGCCCCGCCAGATCCCTCCTGACTTGTTGGATCTGATCGGCATAGCTAGGGAGATGCCCGACGGCCTTTTCTGCCTTTTCGATGTACATCTCCGCGACTGAACGGATGCCCAGTTCGGCGAAGTAAATCGCGATGTCGTGCATCGCTTCCCCGTAGCGCCGGAAATTACGTGGATCCTTCTCCAGATGCTCCTCTGCACGGGCGAACGAGCACAGTCCCTTCTCCACATCGCCTAGCCTCATGTACACCTGCCCGGCGAGCTGATGCAATCGACCGAGATCACAGTCACGCTGACGAGCGTCCGGCTCGATGGCGAAGAGCGGTTCGGCCGCCTTGATCTTGCGCAGCGCGGTGTCGTAGTCGCCGCGCCGGTAGGCCTTGAGCGCCGCATTGGCGGTCAACACCCCTCGAGCTCTGTCGAACATTGCGGCGACTCCCTTGTCTCGGCGTTGGTCTCCAGCAGACCCTTGTGGGACCACGGCCACAATCCACGCTCGGCTATACAAACCGGCTGATCGGACAATTGAACCGCCACCGATACCCTGACACGCTCCAACGAGTCATCACAGGAAGGACATACAACCGATGGAAGACCCGCAGCCCGAGCAGGCCGAATTCAGGCTCGCCGAACGTGGACTCGTGGACGACTTGGACAACCCCATCAGCCTCAGCGACCTTCTGACGCCCCCGACCATGTCCGACGACGGGAACGAGCAATCCACCGAAGGTCAGGCACCCACTACAACGGACTAACGGCGGACAGCCATGGTGCCCACGTCACTGGCAGGTGTGGCCATCTTCCTGCTGCTGGTGCTTCCCGGCATCGCGCTTGAACTGCTACGTCAGCGATCCCGGCCAGGCCGAGCCGACAGCGTCTTCGTCGAAACCGCGCGTGTCCTGTTCGGCGGCGCAGCCGTCACGGTGTTGACCCTGCTGGTGCTCGGCCTAATCAGGACGGCTGCGCCCGCCGTAATGCTGGATCCCCGGCAGCTCTGGCTCGAACCGCGGTACGTCGCCGACCACCTGTGGCTCACCGTCTGTTCACTGACGTTGTTCCTGCTGGTCTCCTTGACCTTGGCCACGCTGTGCTACGCCCTGCTGCCCGCGCCCGGACTGGCGGGGAACGTGCACATGGAGAGCGCCTGGGTATCCACCTTCAGTCGGCTGCCGCAGCGACTGTACGGCCAGCAGGACGCGTCGTCTCCGGGCTTCAGCATCCGCACGCAGTTGCAGGTGGAGCTTACCGACGGGACCGCCTACCTCGGCATTCGGGACACCTACTCAGCGGATGCCGCACTTGTCGATCGGGAGCTTGTGCTGGCTCCTCCCATGCACGTGCGGCGCGCCGAAGGCTCCTTCGAGCCGCTCGAGCCTGGCTGGCAACGGATCATCCTTCCAGCGTCACAGATCCGTACGATCCTGGTCCGCTTCATCCAGGGCGCGCCCTCCGCTACGCCGTCGCCGCTTCGCGGCCGCAGGATCACGCGGTTCTTCGGTGCGCTGATCATCGACCCCTGGCGTCTCGCCGCGATACTCGGGTTGGAGATCCTGATTCCCCTCGCCCTTGGCATCTTTCTTCACCGGCCGTGAAGTCAGTGCTCCTCAAGTGTGGCAAGCGCCCGCGCGAGAATGATCGCCAAAGGCTCCGGTGCACTCATAGCGTTCAGGGCCTGTCCTATCGATCATGGAAGCCCCGATGATGGCGGCGATGAGGACAAGGCTTGCCTGGTAGAGAGAGGCGCGTTTGGCTTGACTGGTGGGCCAGGTCGCGCCAGGTCGAACGGCGAGATCCCCATCCGCGCTAGCAGCAACCGCGCGGCATCGAGCTCCGCCCGCCCCATGGTGGGGTCGCTCATGCCTAACCACCGCCAACGCGTGGGGGCCGCTAGATCCACAGACCCCCTGCATGAAGGGCCTCTTTCGTCGATGGACGCGAACACCCCGAACAGCCCGCCGGGCGTCACGAGGAGCGAGGCCCCGCTCCTTACCGCACCAGGGCGTACAGCCGGGTTTCGAGCACCTGCTCACCAAGGCTGCCAGCGCTCGAGAGTCGCGCGATCTGATCCAGAGGGCGATCGACGAGCTATGAAAGGACGGCGCGGGTGGACAGGTTGTCGCGTCCCGGGTGACCTAGCGGAAGAGCACTCGCAGCAACGGATTCGGCAACTGTGTGGAGATCGCGGACGACCTGGCGGGCAAGGTCGGGCTACGCGACAGCAAGGGCCCGAGCGGGCCGGTTCTAACCTTCTCAGCGACGGCCTGGCGAACGTTCGTCGAATCCGCAAAGGCGCACGGCCCGCGACAGTAGCGACTGGTTGAGCGTCGCAATCCCTCTCCTCGGCGCAGACTTCCCCGCTCACCCTGCCGCCACACGACGCGCGGCAGTACGTTCCGCTCATGAGCCCTTCGCACGAGTTCACCACCGAGCAGGTCGACGCGGCCATCGACTCTGTGATCAGCCACGGCGCGGAAGACCGTGGGCAGACCATCTCCTACTCACGCGTCTTCGGGCGGCGGGGCTGCCGAAACCCCAGAATCTACACGAGAGCGGCGAGTCAGATCGGGTCGCAGAGTTCATGGCAGCCTTCCATCACCGCGTCAGGAGCGGCATCTGCCGCCTCTGGACGCTCTGGTCGTGCATGTCGCGGGCCCTCGCGTCGGGTTTCCCGGTGCCGGCTACTTCCGGGTCAACGTGAAACCCGACCCTTGCGGGAAGCAGGTCACCCCTGAGGCACAAGCTGCGAGCACACGGTTCTGGGAGACGCAACGCGCCGCGTGCAAGCAATGGGGCGTAAGGAGCCGGCGCGGACGGCTTTGATCAACTGCAACGAAGGCCGATCGGGCCCCCGGCGAATACTCTGGGTAGCGGGACTCGTCCGGAATGCCGTCGACAGCAGATGGTGTCTCAACGAAAATTGATCCGTGCCATCGCGAAAGGGTCAGCAGACGCAACCGAGGTCGGACGCTCGGGCCGTACCGGTTCAGCTTCGGAACTCGTGGCCGCCGGACACCACCGGAGGCATCGTCACCGTCGGTGGACGCACCTTCCACCGAGACATCGACTGTCCCGGCTACCGGCAAGGTGTCCGGCAGGCGGAGAAGCACGGCCGGACCATCAATCCCGTCGAGAGGGTCACCGCCGGGATGGCACGCTCCCGCGGCAAGGCGGCATGCCGTTGGTGCTGGCATCCTCGCTGACCCTGCTCTGTTACAGGCCCGGCGCCGGCGTCGACGTCTGCCTGGCGCAGCCACGTGAACAACGTCATCGGGTGCACACCGCAGTCCTTCGCGGTCTGCTCGACCGTCACTCCCGCCTCGCGGTCACGCGCGACACGCACGACGTCATCGCGGAACTCTCGCGGGTAGGGCTTGGGCACAGCAACATCCTTCCAGCCCGCCCACAGGGCAAGCCGTCTCAGATGTCACCTATCCGTGCAGCAGACCCAGCACCTGAACTGCCTCCGGGCGAGCCATCTAAGCTGGGCTGCGACGTTCGCTCGTTGCAGCGCGCTGCGGCCAAGCTCGTCGCGCCACGCCTTCCGCGGCGCCGACTCGGCATCAAGTGCTCAGGGGAACGAGGGACTTGAACCCAAGACAACCTCTTGTCGAGTCCCCTCAGGACTTGTCATTGGTTGTCAAAACCCCTTGTTACCCACCGTAGCCGAAACGAACTTGTCGTTGATTATCAAGAAGTTGCGTTGACCTGCCTAGACGCGACCAGGCATCGGGCACTTCTTGTCACTGATTGTTGACCGCAGACAGGGGTTTTCGAGGGGTAAACGGGGGGCCATGTACTGTCGGCCCCCCCATCCCCGGCTCCCCTGGCCACCGTCCGCCCGGCCGATACGGCAATGCTGGCCGACGGTCCCGCCGGTGCTCTGGTCCTCGCGGCGTCGACCCGCCTACGCGCCCACCCGGTTCGCCCACGCTCGGCTCCCGTCTCGTTGGCGTAGAACCGGTTGCGGTATGGTCCGCTCCACGCGACCTTTGAACGAGAGACCACGCGCCGCCGACAGGAAGAGGACCGCTGCGTGGCATGGTGTCGATCGGGCGCAGGCTGTCGTGTTCAATGCCACTCGCAGATGATGGTGATGGTCAGGAGGGCTTGGAGTCAGACGGCCAACTTGTCGTAGCGGGTGGCCACGCCGCGGTGGCGCTTGAGTCGGGCGATGCTGTTCTCGACGGCATGTCGCATCCGGTGGAGGTCTCAGTCGAACTTCGGCGGGCGTCCGCTGCGGGTGCCTTTGGCCTTGCGGTGGGCGTCCTGGTCCTTCTTGCTCTGAGGTTCCCCGGTAGCTCGGAGGCTTTCGACGGTACCCCGATGAGCTGCGTGAACGTGCGGTGCGCTTGTATCGGGAGTCGGACCCGAGGCCGGTGATCCACTGGACCCGCCAGGACGGGGCCGACCGGGTCAGCGCGACGACCGGCCGACCACTCAGAGGTGCAGGACTTGCGCCAGCTACGTCGGGAGAACGTCGAACCTAGAAGGCCACGTTGGACGACGCCTCGATCAGCGGGGACCAGGCCCGCTAAAGGACCCCGCCGAAGAGCCCCGCCCGGTAGAACAGTCTACATCGATCCGCGCGGTTCAGTCGATGCGACGTCCAGGTGCACCCTCTCCCTCGAACGTCCCCTCCTGCGTCGGCAGGCCCCGGCTGTTCCCCGCTAGCACTAGGGTGGTCGCATGAGCGGGTCCACCCTTGACGCCAACCTCGCAGTCGGCCTCGAAAAGTCCGTCGTGGACGCCCTCGATCAGTGGCAGGCAGAGACCGGCAACGTCATCCAGTACGAGCGGTGGCTGACCGGAGGCAACACGGCCGCTCCCGTGGCGGTCGTCGTCGTCACCGGCCCAGGCGGGCCGGCCAAGGTAGTCCTCAAGGCTTGCCCGCCCGAACGAACGACGTCACGGGAGCCGCGGCTGCACACCCAAGCGCTCGCCGACTCCCCGCCGGAATTCGCCGAGCGGCACCTGGTGCAACAGCCCTTCGAAACCGTCGAGAGCAACACCAAGTGGCGGGTCCTGTTCCAAGCTGTCGCTGGCGACTCGCTGCGCCGGGTCGCGCCTCTGTCGAGCATCATCCGCGATAGCCGTCTGGCCGACATGACCGGGCACATCGTCTCGCGGCTACTCAAAGGGTGGAATCCCGCACCCGAGGTCCGCAAGACGACGCCGTACGAGGTTCTTCGCTCGGACCTCGGGACGAAGGCCGACAAGAAGGGTCCGCTGACCCGATTCAACCAGGCCCGCAAGCTAGAGGCTGCGCCGTGGATCCGCTTTCCCACCCACCTCGCAACCGCGGTGCCGAACGCTCTGTCCTGGATCGAGGACCCAGCCCTCTGGCCGAGTGATGCCCCGTTCTTCGGGCTCTTCGGACGAGCCCACGGCGACCTTCACCCGGGTAACCTACTGCTTCACGTGAGCCCAAACCCATCGCCCGAGGGTTTCCGCCTGATCGACCTGTCGAGCTACGAGGCCTCGGCCTCGCTGGCCAAGGACCTCCTGTATCTGGCACTGGCCGTCGTCACCGAATACCTCGACGACACACCCGCCCGGCGCGAAGAGCTCTTCGACATCCTTCTGAACGACGCCGACGGGGTGTCGTCCGACCTCAAGTCGCCGCGGGACGCTGTGCGTGGGATCCGCCAAGCCGCAAAGGAATGGCAGATCGGCGCGGCGCCCGGCATGGACGACGACTGGGACGACCAGCTCCAGCTCGCTCTGGTGGGCGCGGCTCTGCAGGGTGTCGGCCGAGTCAAGGCGACCGAGACGCTACGCCTCTGGTACTTCGAGCTCGGCTGCCGGGCCCTCGGCCAATACCTCCGCCGACAGGGAACCGTCGAGTTCCCGCCAGACCCGGGAACGGTTCCGGTGTGCGGCCCTCAACTCGACGAGGAGGTACACAAGGGGATCGACCGGCTGCTCGGGACTTCGGGCATCCTCAACGACAAGCGTTCGGTGATCGCTCTCCTCGCTCCCGGAGTCAGCAGCCCGCGGATAGGGGAACTGCCCTGGACCGCCGTCATGTCCTTCGACCCGGACATCGACACCACCGGGCCGCTGGCGTCGGCGCGGCAGCAAGGCAACAGACTGCACCGCCTCGTGACCAGCGAGCAGAATCCCGAGTTCCGACACGGATCGACCACGTGGCTCGTCTTCGGCGAATATGCCGAGGCGATGAACACCACGGGCGGGACGAACCATCGCCTATGGCGCCGGCACAACCGGCCCTTGATCACCGAGTCGGTCAGCGGGCTCGCCCGGTTCAGCTCCCGGCCGATCGCCCTGGTGGTTCTGGGGGACCCAGACAAGCGCGTGGGCGACATCGTGCAGGCCTTCGACGATCGGTTCGGCGATCGATCGACCACGGTCCTGGTCAGCGCGACACCCAGCGACATCGACGACTACGTCGACGAGCACATCGCGATCGAGCCTGGAAAACTACTCGACAATCTTCCCGCCCTTGAGGACCGTGACGTCCCCCCCTCGACGATTCCCGGCCTGGACGGGCCGGTAGTTCTCGACGCCGAGGACGCCCAGTGGTTCCGCGAGTTCGCCGACCTGCTCGACTCGTCGTCGGGCACCACGGCCGGCAACACCGAGAACACCGGCGGGGGCTTCCTACAGGGCCGCCCGGTGACGTGGTTCGAGCTCAGCCTAGGGCTGGACGTACGGCCGGGAATCGCCGACGACCTCGAGCAGGCGGTCCGCATTGACCTCTCCGGCCGGGACACGCGCCGAATCGCGCTCATGCATTACCCCGGCGCCGGCGGAACTACCCTGGGCCGTCGACTCGCCTGGGACCTGCACAGCGAGTTCCCGACCATCTATTGCACCGGCACCCACGATGACTACGGACTCGCCGAACGAGTCAGCCGCCTCAGTCAGCTGAGCGGACTGCCGGTGCTAGTCGTCCTCGAGAACACGACCGATGCCGTCACGGAAGGCGTCTACAACCGGCTGCGCGGAGACTCGGTCCCGGCGGTCGTCGTCGTGGTTGGCCGACGGTTCGAAAAGCCGCGGGAAGCCGGACCCAGAAGCTTCTACCTGGGCCCAGCCGCCACCCGTGCCGAGCTCTCGAGCCTGGTGAGCCGGTATGTCGGATATGCACCCCAGCGCGCCCACGATTTGCAGGCGATCCAGCCCGGCCTCAAGACGGCCGTTCCCTTCTACCTGGGCCTGGTGGCTTTCGAGAAGAATTTCCACGGGCTCGTCGAGCACGTCCGGCGCTCACTGGCCGGGGTCTCGGACACCGAACGCGCGGTGTTCGTCCTCATCGCCGTAGCCCATCGCTATGCCGGCATCAGCGTGGCGTCGGACCTGTTCGCGGACATCCTGGAGGCCGACGACGATCAGGCCGTCATCCTGGAACAGCACCTCAGTCATCCGGCGCAGAGCTTGCTCGCGGAGGAGACGCCAGGATATTGGCGCACCGTCCACTGGTTGATCGCCGAGGAGTCGCTCCGGCAGCTGCTCACACCGCCGGGCGCCGCGGCGGAGGCCTGGCGTCTGTCCTTGTCGAGTGTAGCGTCGAACGTCATCGAACAGGCGAGCAGCGTCTTCGGGGAGGAGCCACCCGACGACATCCGCGATCTCTTGGACCGGCTGTTCATCAACCGCGAAAACAGGGAACTCCTCGGTGGTGAGCGACAGCGTTCGTTCTCAGAGTTCCTCGAGGACATCCCCTCCCAGGAGGGTCGCCTCGAGGTGATGCGCCAACTGGCCGAGCATTTCCCCGACGAGGCCCACTACTGGGCGCACTACGGCCGTCTGCTGAGCTACGCCGGCGACTCCGACGGGGCCCTGCAGGCGGCGAAACGGGCGCTCGACATCAACGACGCCGACACGGTCCTCTTCCACATTCGAGGAATGATCTATACCCGGTGCCTGCGGGACCAGGCAAAGAAGAAGGACGAGGCCGAGCTCCTCCGGCTGACGGAGCTCGCGCTCAGCGACTTCGACGCTGCCGCGAAACTCGACGACAAGTCCGAATACCCGCACGTCGCGACCGTCTCCGTGGCCGTCACGGCGATCGACATGGCCCGCGATCGCGCCCGCAGCGCCACCTTCAGTGAGTTCCTCTCCCGGCCCGGTTCGTCGGTCTACCGCGGGCTGGTGGAGCGGGCCGAAAGAGCGATGGACTCCGTACAGGAGATCCGGGGCCCCGATCCCATGTCCGCCCGAGCTCAAACCGTCTACGTCCAACTCCAGCAGCTGTACGACGACTACGCCGCCCTCCTCCAGGGATGGCGCAACCTGCTCGACCGACCAGACGTGCTCAAGTCGCCGATTCGGCGCCGACTGGCCCGCGTCTACGTCCGCCGAGCCGGCGACTGGAAGAACCTGGACCGCGACGACCGACGACGTGTGCTGACCCTGCTCGAGGAGAACCTCCGCGACGATCCGTCCGACGAGACGAGCCTGCGGGACTGGTTGCGGGCCGCCCGCAGCGGTGCCACCACCCTGGACCGGGCCAGCGAGCTGGTGTCGAACTGGGCTGTGCAGCGGGTTTCCCGCGAGGCGTATCTGTACGACTACATCATCGCGGTCCTCCAAGTGATCAACGGGCGGAGGAGCCAGTCGCGGGAGGCCCAGCGGAAGATCGACCGGTGCCGAGATTTGTCCCTGTCGTTCGGCAACCGCAAATTCAGCTACGAATGGCTGGGTAAGGGCGACGGACTCAGCCAGCTGGTCCATTACTCAGAGGTGCCGTCGACCTGGAACCGGGAGCGCAGCGACGAGATCCCCGCCACCCTGCGTGTCATGCCGGCCAAGGTGTCGACAATTAGATCGCCCCAGGCCGGCAGCCTGCGCCTCGACGACACGGACCTGGAGGCCTTCTTCGTCCCCGCACGGGCTGGGGTGCTCCGGGGCCGGCACGAGAACGCGCGGGTACACGCGGTGCTCGGTTTCTCGTACGACGGTATCCGTGCGTGGTCGGTGACCCTGCGCAGTTGACAGTCGGCGCTACCCCAGGCCGTTGAGAATGAAATCCCGTACCCAACGCCTTCGACAAGGTTCTCGCGGAGCCCGAGGCCCCAGACGCGGGTGGCTCGGCTCGACAGCGCGAAGGAAGCATGTACTGGCTACCGTAACTGTGAGGTAATCACGGAGGCAGCCCTCGTGGGGAAGCCGCCCACGCCTGAACAGCACTCCCCACCACTACGGAGTTGCACGCGCACCGAAGGACGCACCGGCTCATCGCATCACTGGCAGTCGCGCCGTGGGGGTTGGTGTCGGAGGATCGACACGAACCGATGCCCATCACGGGTTGCACCTTGTCGGCACCATTCCGCTCGGCTGACAGAAACCTACCTAGATTGGTTGGCCCCGGGGCTCTCAACCGGGCCAATCTGGTACTGCGGCGCAGGCTGGAGATGAGTGACGCACGCACTAGGGCGTCCTAGGACACCGGCTTAACGATAGTTAGGCTTCTCCCATAGGAGACAAGCGGACAATGGCCGTGGTCATCGGGGTGTGGGTGGTGGCCTGGGGCAGGATTGCCGCAGCCGCTGTCAGCACGAGCGCCACCAGGATCCGACGAGTCTTCATCGTAATGACGCCGGTTTGATGGACGGGTGCTGTTGCACGAAGCGCGGTTGATCATCGAGCCGTTTTCATCCTGAGTAGCGGCTGGTCTCGACGCGGTGCAGGACGAGGATGGCCTGCACGATCGCCGTAGCGCGGCGGGGACAGCAACGCAGCTTGGCCAGGATCTTCCAGGTCTTCAGCGTGGCGATGGCTCGTTCGCCGCGGGCGCGGAGCCGGGCATGACCACGGTTGACGGCCCGCTGGCGGCGGGACAGCTTCGGTCGGTAGCGGTGGCGCTTGAACGGCGTGCGCACGCTTCCGCCGGCTCCCTGATAGCCCTTGTCTGCGAAGGTCAGCACGTTTGTGCTGGTCAGCGCGTCGATCAGTCCGTGGGCGCGGGCGGCGGTGAGGTCGTGGACCGCGCCGGGCAGCGCGGCCGACGCCCAGACCAACCGCCCGGCCGGATCGGCCAGGACCTGCACGTTCACCCCGTGGCGCTTGTGCTTACCGGAGTAGTAGGGCCGCTGGTCAGCGACCCGGTCGATGGGAATCAGCGTGCCGTCGAGGATCGCGTACGCCAACCGGGCAGCCCGACGCATGGCGGCGGTGAGGTCGTCGGCGCAGGCGGCGAGCAGGTCGACGGCCTCGCGTAGGTACCGCCACACGGTAGCCACCGACACCTCGAAGCCGGCCGCGAGGCGGGTGAGGGTGTCGCCGTTGCGCAGATGGGCCAGGGCCATCAGCGCCTGCTGCTGCGCAGGCAGCCTCCGCCAGCGGCCGCCGAGCGCACGTCGGCGGTCGCGGATCATCTCGGTCAGGCGGGTCAGGCTGCGCGTGGACAGCGGGATGCTGGCAGGATAGGTCAGCAACGAAGCTCCCGTGCTGGGCAGTGCGTCTTGGTCGACTGCTGTCCTACCGGGAGCTTCGTCCTATCCGGACAATCGATGAGCCTCTTTCATCCTGCGTAGCGGGCGGCTTCGACGTGGTGCAAGACGAGGGTGGCCTGCACGATCGCGGTAGCGCGGCGCGGGCAGCAGCGAAGCTTGGCCAGGATCTTCCAGGTCTTGAGCGTGGCGATCGCGCGCTCACCGCGGGCGCGGATCTTCGCGTGCGCCCGGTTGACCGTCTTCTGCCGGCGTGACAGCTTCGGCCGGAAGCGGCGCCGCTTGAACGGGATGCGCAGGCTGCCGCGGGCGCCCTGGTAGCCCTTGTCCGCGAAGGTCATCACATCGGCGCTGGTCAAGGCTTCGATGATGCCGTGGGTGCGGGCGGCGGTCAGGTCATGCGTTGAACCGGGCAGCGCGGCCGATGCCCAGACGAGACGCCCGGCCGCATCCGCGATGACCTGCACGTTCACGCCGTGACGTTTGTGCTTGCCGGAGTAGTACGGCTTCTGGTCGGCGACCCGGTCGATCGGGATCAGCGTGCCGTCCAGGATCGTGTAGGCCAGTTGTCGGATGCGCCGCATGGCGGTGTCCAGGTCCTCGGCGGCAGCGCTGAGCAGGGCGATTGCTTCTTGAACATAGCGCCAGGCGGTCGCGACGCCGATCTCGAAGCCGGCGGCGAGGCGGGTGTAGGTGTCGCCGTTGCGCAGGTGGGCCAGGGCGAGTAGTGCCTGCCGGCCCGGGTTCAGGCGCCTCCACCGGGATTTGCGCTGCTGGCGGTGGCCGCGGATTCGCTCGGCGAGGTGGTTCAGGGTCCGGTTGGACAACGGGATCCTGGCAGGGTAGGACAGCATGGCGAGGCTCCCGGTCGGGGCATCGGGTTTTGGTCGATTTGCTGTCCTACCTGGAGCCTCGCCCTCATCGATCAGCACCCCTTGCCGACCCGGGCTGACCTGCAAGATCAGGCTGGAAATGGCTCATCCAACACCAAGGCCGGGTGGGGCAAGGTCCCGCTCCCGCATGCCATGCGCGCCTCCGTGAGATCAGGGGCAGGGATCACGACACCCCTCCGCCGCCATTCGCCTGCGCACGTAGCCGGGCGCCCCGCATCGACCTCCACATGCGAGGATCAGACCATGGCACTGATCTCCGCCGATGCTCTGGCCGGGTATCTTCTCGAAGAGGCGATCGCCTTCCTACTTAGCTCAAACGGATACCGACTCCTGCAGGACTCGGACGCTGATGAACAAGCCCTGCGTCAAGCGGGACACGGTCTGCTCGTTCGCGGCCGAGGCGCTGATCACCAGGCTGACGTCTTGGGCGATCTGCTAATGCCGACACCGTTCTCCCTACCTATTCGGCTTTTCGTCGAGGCGAAGAATCGCGGATCGAAAGTCGGCCTAGCGGAGGTGCGCAACGCACACGGCGTCATCGATGACGTGAACCAGCAGTACTCGACGGCGCTATCGACGACGTACCGGCAACCGTTACGCCGGTATCAGTACCGCTACGCGTTGTTCTCGGCGGCTGGCTTCAAGAAGGAAGCACAAAGCTACGCGCTCGCTCAACAGATCTCACTTGTCGACCTATCGGGCCCGGCGTTCGAACCCCTCATTGAGACGGTAGAAAGGGCCGCGACGCTGGTCCTAGCCGAAGCAGCGGACGCAAATCTGGCGACTTTTCCTGTCCGGCAAGTACGGCTGGCACTTCGACATGCATTTAGCAACGCTGGCGCCGAAATCACTGCGACTGAAGTTTCCTCTGAAGGTACGCACGGCGGCCTGCCTGCGGATATCTTAACGTCCTGGGCGGCCCGGGTGACTGCGGAGCTACAGGACTCGGCTAGTGGCGAAGGGCTCATCCTGGGCTTCCCCGCGGCGCCGTTCATCCTGGCCATGCATCCCGATAGCATGGAGGACTTCGAGGCTTTCATCGCAGCGCACGGCGCTTACGTCCCAGTCGACATTCGTTTCGGGCGAGAAGGGGCTCGTGGGGATTGGATCATTACCCCCACGGAAGATCCTGAAGCTTTCCGGCTATCGTTCGGCCTCCCCGGCGCCCTCGAGGCCTGGTTGTTGTCCGTGCCCGAACAGGAACGGCGACGTGCGGCCGACGCAAAGCGAACCTTGTTGCCGACGATCAGCCTCTTCTTGGAAGACCGCTTGGTTCAGTTGCGGTATCAGCCGGTGAGAACACCTCCCCGACTTCCCTCGGAGGAGGAGCAGGTTGAAGGCGACGCGGGAACTGACGCAGCGGATACGTCGTTCCTGCGGCGCAGCCTGCCTGCTCGGCCTCGACAGCGCAGACGTCCCGAGCCACGGATCGTGATTGAAGATCAGGCTGAGCGAAGGCCTCGCGACATTCGAGGCTGGTCGGTACCGACAGCCAAGAGCCTGATGACCGTGCTCGACGGCTCCTACCCGACGCAAGCCGCTCTGATCCGTGCCGCGGCACGCCGGCACGGTCGGCTGGAGCGGGATCAGGTGTACACGATCGCCAATTTTCCACCGGATCGGACACTCCGCGGACTAACACGTCCCACCAATAGGATCACAGCGTCTCTCATGGAGCAAGGTCGCCTTCCCGAGGAAGTGGAGTACCCGTTCCAGACGGGCTACGACCACGGGGTTCAGGCGACCCATTTCACCGTGCCGCTAGACCTCGTGGCAGCACTCCGAGCACTTGGGCCACCACGAGGCATCTAGCAAGAGCCGTCTGCGAACGGCTGAGCGATAGAGGGGGCTACAGACCGCCCGCATTCTGCCTACCGTCCAAGGAGCGGTACTGGGCGGCCGGCGCCCTCAAAACAGTAGGAGCGCGTCGAACTGCGGCCCCTTCTTGCTGGCGATGACGCTCGGCCTGCCGACCCTCAGGCCACGGCACCCTCCGCAGCCCTGCCGCTTGATTCGGGCTGAGACCGTCGTCTCCCACTCCTTCGACCCACAGCAGGGGCAGTGCCACCGGCAGCGGTTGTGGGATCCCGGACGCAGCCGGTCAGGCCCACGGCCAGGGTTGTCCAGGTTCTCCAGGAAAGTGCCCGCGACCTCGGGATGCAGATCGGCCAGGGATCCACCGGGTGGAGGCTGCCGGCGGGCCGCGCTACGCCGGCGAATGCCGCACGGTTGGCAACCACGCCCAGATGTACGGTTGACGACCGGGGCCACCCACTCGTTCGCACAGTCCGGGCATCGCCAGAGCACCCGGATGGACGACCCGCGAGCCAGATCGAGCAGCTCGATGTCCCGGGCCTTATCGACGTCAAGGATGCGCACGGCCTGGCTGAGCAACTCGGGAGCCACGTCGCGAACCCGGAGCCCGGGTCGACTCAGACGAGCTTGGTAGGAGCGTTCCCGCCGGGAGCACGACGGGCAGCCGGTTTTGCGCTGGGCCCGGCTAACTACTCGGGTGCGCCATACGTGTCGGCAGGTTCCGCACTGCCAGACGCACCGGTCTGCGGAGCCCGGAACGAGCCACTGCGCGCCCATCTCCGGACGCGTTAGGTTCTCCACCAGTTCGCCCGCCAGCTCGGGGAACAAGAACGCCAGGCTATCGCCGGGTGGTGTGTTCTGGAACGCCTTCCACTCCTCGCGCGCCGCAGCGAGGCATGCGGCGATCCGGCCCGCGGACAGGGGCGGGCACGGCATGGACTGCGACCGCAGCCACTCCGCGAGGACCAGGTACCACTCCGTCGCATCCTTGGTGCCCGCCACCACGGTCTCCCCCGGAACCGGCGGCGTGCCGGGCTGCCGGACCCGCACATAGCGCACGCCCAGCTTGGCCATCACCTCCGATTTGCGCAGATCCCGGGCGTGAGCGGTTTTGTCGGAGTGCCACTGGGCCGGGTCGAGGTCGATGTAGATCTCGGCCGAGGGCAGAAAGAGGTCAAGCCGCTCCGCCGAGCGACGGCCGCCGTCGAGGCGAACGTCGACTTCCACTTCGTCGCCGGTCGCGGCCGCCAGCAGGTGGGCGAGCTCCAGTTCGAGGAGGCTACGGCCTCGGCGGCGGCACCGGCCGCAGCCGTAGTCCGGTGATTTCGCGCGATCGCGTACGTGCGCCTCGAAGAGTGCACCGCATCGGCAGCGCCAGGAGCAGAGGGCGCCGGCGCGTGGGTACAGCGTCGCCGGTCCATGCCCGGGCCAGGAGATGTTCGCCACGAAGGACGAGGCGACCTCCGGCATCAGCGTGGCCAGTGACTTCTTTTCGGGGGCGACACGGCTGGCGACGCCACGAGCCAGGTACGCGCAGGCGGCACAGAGCAGGCGGGTCGCGTGAGTGGCGACCGAGCGTTCGAAGTGCCGAGAACACTCTGGGCAGCGCCAGACGCAGATGTCGCTGGTCCCCGCAGTGAAGCTCTGCGGATCCCGGCCAGGATGGCACTTGCTGGCGACGAATGTGGCGGTCTGCTCCGGATGCGTCCTGCTGAATGGAGCCGCTTCGCCGGGGTCGCGCTGCAGCTCACGCGCCCGTCGGCGCCCGCAGGGCGGGCAGCCGCGGCCGGCGGTTCGGTTCGTCACGGTAGAGACCCACTCGTGCGCACAGTCGTCGCAGCGCCATAAGCATCGGTCAACTGAGTTCGGACGGAGGAGGGCGGGTCCCCGCTCGGGACGACGCTGGTTGGCGACGAACTGGGCCGCGATTTCTGGGTACAGGTCAGCGAGCGATCGGCCAGGCTGCGGCGCGCCGCCCATCAACTTGGCGCATCGAGGGCAGGGCCGACCGGCGCCGACCACGTTCAATACGGTCTGCTCCCACTCATGTTTACAGGCGCTGCACCGCCATCGGCACCGGTCGGTCGCGGATTTCGGCATGGAGTCGGGGGTACGGTGCGGATTGGTGAGGTTGCCGACGAACATCGCGGCGACCGTGGGGTGGGTAGTGCGCAGTGGCGCTGTGGTTGACGGCCGACGTTTCGCGGCGCGGCATCGTGGGCAGACGCTTCCGGCGACTCGGAGCCGGACTCTCGTATGCCAGGTGTTGCCGCAAGTGCAGCGCCACCAGGCCACCTTGTCGGAGCGAACACTCACCTCGGCCACGGGTGCCTGCTCGGCTGGATCCTCCCAGCGCAGGAAAAACTCGACGACCTCCGGGCACGCATCGCGGACCCGGTTGGCCACCCGCCGTGAGTTGGCGGCGGACCGGCGCTTGCTCGCGCACGGCTTGCAACCGCCTCCCCCAGACCCGGTCCGCCGCGAGATCGGCGCTACCCAGGAGTGGCCGCAGGCGGAGCAGCGCCATCGCACCTCGGCCGAGGACTGGGCGCTAATCGTCCCCGGTGTGGCAGTGGGGTAGGTCAGGCATTCCAGCCACTCCTCGGCCAGCTCCGGCATGACTTCCGCCAGGCTACGGCCCGGCTCCGGCGTCTCGGCCTTTCGTCGCAGACGGCTCCGGCAAGTCTTACAGCCGGCTGCCGCTCGCACCCGCACCGCGGCGGCCTGCCACCACTCAAGCCCACAGGTCGCGCACCTCCACCGGGCCTTGCGGTTCGAGCCCCGGGGTAGGTCGCCCAAAGCCCTAGTCCAGCCCTCGACCTCAAGCAACTCTGGCAGGAGTTCCGGATGAGCGCTCGCCACCGTCTCCCTGGGTTTGGCAACCACGCCCGCATCCTGGCAGCCGAGTACGACATCATCCGGGATGCGCAGCGGCTGAGCGCCCCCGCTGCCGCAGCCTCGCCGGTGTGCTTCCAGGCGTACCTGGCACTGCAGTCGGGCCCTACGCCGGTTCCCCGGCTGAGTTCTGCGCAGGGCTGTCTCGGGTGAAGGCCCGGAGCGGCTTCGTTTCGCCCGCCGTCCGCGCCAACCTTGCCCGGAATCCTGAGTCGCTGACCGGTCTTGTCGGTGTGTGAAAGGCGGGCGGCGAGTTCATCGGACCTGACAGCCGAGATCTGGGCGGTGCATGTCATCCACGGTATGCCCGCCGGGTGGGGACCCTTTAACCGGCGAGGCCATCGGTCCGGTATGGCTGGCGCGCCGTACTGGCATCGCAGCCCTTCGCCACGCGCAAGGGAGGAGCGCCCCCACCGGATTTCACGGTCCTTCGTCCGGTCCCCACCGCGGCGGCCCACCGCGTCGCTGAACTCGGCAGGCATGTCAAAGATGTTGCGTCCGCACCGCCGAGCCCGTGGCCAAGGGATCAGGGTGAAATCGAAACACCGGCTCGGTCACGAGCCCATCATGCCAACTGTTGGTGAGTGTTTCTGGTCCTCGGTGGCTTGCTGCCGCTACCCGGCCCAGGGCGGGCGGCGACCGCCGGGCGGCGCTCCGAAACGTCCCGCGGCTCTGCTTCGGTGGAGTTCGCCTCTCCACTCTGCGGCGGACGCGGAGGCATATCTGGTCGGGTAGTTTACGCAGGTGGGTGGCTATTCAAGACAGCCTGAAGGGCGGCCCTTGCAGTGGCTTCCTGCTCGATCGCGTAGCCCCGGTGCAGGCAGCGTTGCGCGAAGGCGCCGACCTGATCGGGGCGTTGTGCGAGCTGCTGCAGATGGCTGCGGCTGTGGGTGTTGAAGGGCCGGCCTTCGTCGTGCGGCACGGTACCGACGTCCACGACGCGGATGGTGGTGTCTGGCGGCAGCCTGTCGTGAAGGCGGGCGGTGATGCGGACGCCGCCGAGGTCGGCGTCCGCGCAAATGACGACCGCTGAGGTTTGCTCCGCCGCCTGGACGATCATCGACACGACGGCTTCGGGCGGCTGGCCGTGGCACCAGACGACCGGCAGGTCGGCCCGGGTGTCACAGACTGGTTCGGCCGCCTGCCGGTTTTCCACGACCAGCAGGACATCGCCCGGCCCGGTGACGGTCAGCCGCGGCAGCATGTGGGGGCTCAGCCGGATGTCATGGGGCCCGGGCATCGCCGACAGGTCGAGTACGGAGCCGTTGGTCGGGTGCAGCAGGATCGGGCCGCCGAGCCCGATGTACGGGCTGCGGGCCACGCCGAGTGCGATGAGTGTCTCGTGGTCGAAGCCCATCGCGGCGAGCAGGTGATGTACATCGTCGCGGGCTTTCGTGTCATTGGCGTGACTCTGCACGAATGCGCGGAGGGAATCGTGAGTTCGGCCCTCGGCCAGGTCGGCGACTGCGCGCAGCGCCCACAGCAGCCGATCGGGGTGTTCGGTGCTGCGTAGTGCCCGGCTGGCGTCCGGCCAGTCGTCGGCGATCTCCGACGCGATCTGCTCCGCCCTGGCGCGAAGGGTGCTGGTGTCATCGCGACGGCGGCTTCGGCGTTGCTGTTCGGCTGCAGTGAGGTCGGGGTGCGGGTACACCCGACGTGGCGGCTGGGCCAGGGCGTTGCCATTTAGGGTGTAGCCGATCGTCACACAGCCAGCTGCGGCGAGCTCCAGCACGATACGCAGCGCGTCGGCGCCGAACCTGCTGTTGACACCGGCCCAGCTGTGCTCGCTGCGAACGACCCAGCTCCAGTCGCCGTCGCTGAGAAGCCCGTCCGGGCGTCGGGGAGCCTCGCTCGGCCACGGGATCGATGTGTCCGTCAGCACCGGCTCGCTCTGCCAACGCCGCAAGGAACCGGGCCACCGGTAGGTTGGGGTCCGCAGCGGCAGGCAGGCCCGTCCCGGGCATGTGATCGCTCGGGTCTGCTTCGACCAGCAGACTGCCTGGCAGCGCGGCCAGCAGCAGGACGGCATCCCCAACTTGGTGATGGGCGACGGCGACGGCATGCCGATAGGGCAGCAGCCGAGCTTCCCACGCAGGCCGCTGCTGCTCGGTCAAGGAGATCGTGTCGACCAGCGGCGCCGCGGTGATGCCGTTCGCCCGTAGTAGCCGGACCTGGGCGACCGCGACATCCTCGCCCCTCTCGGCCGCCGACAGCGCCGCCTTGGCGACCCGCAGTGCGTGCTCGGTTCGGCCTTTGACCCGCTCCGCAGCCTGGCTCAACTTTTCGGCCTCGGAGATCTCCTCCTCGGCCTGTTCGACGGTGCGCCCATCGGCTGAGGCCGCGTCGGTTCGAAGACCCCGTAGCTGTCCGCTGAGGGTTTCGATCGAGCCGACGTTCTGGTTCTGCTCGTCCTGCAGCGCGGTCTCGGCGGCCTTGAGATCCTCGTAGGCCTTGATCCGGGTGCGGCAGCTCTCGTCGAACGCCTTGTCGTCGGACAGCCGATCCACCTCCCCGCCGGCCGTCTCGATCTGCGCATCCAGTTCCTTGCGCCGGCGATCCTTCGCCTCGATGTCCACGGCGATCCGCTCGGATTCGTGGAAGCCGTCGACCAGATACCGGGCACAACGACCTCGCCAGCTGTCACGTGCCTCGGCCAGCAACGTCCGCGCCCGCTCCCGCGAGGCAATGCCATCCTCGACGACCTTCATCCGACCGTCCCACAGCTCATACTCGGCCTCGGCACGCTCGGCTTTCCCGGCCTGCTCATACTCCTCGGCCCGGGACTTCTGCTCCTGTTCGATTTCGGCGGTCAGGCCGGTCAGCGCACCGATGGCCTCGAAGATCCGCTCCGGGGTCAGTTCGTTGAGCGGCTGGGCGAGCAGGTTCGCGGTCGGGCTCGCCCGTACCGAGGTCGACAGGAAGGACACGCACCTGACCGTCGAGCCGTACAGGGTGCGGGCGAGCCGGTTGGCGCGGATGTCGGTGCGGCCGTTGCTGCGCGGCAGAGCGTCCCACAACCCGTCGGCGCCGCCGGCCCGCTTGTCCTCCGTGTCACCGAACGGCACGTGCAGCCGATGGGCCCACCGCAGCTCCACATGCGGGCTCTGCCGGTTGATCCGCAGCCACACTGTCAGCGCGGACGCGTTGAGTTCCTCCATGGTGGCGGCCTGCGGCGGCACGAACACGCCGATCAGGTAGCCGCGATCGGCGTTGGCGTGCATCGCCTCCTGACCGGCGAGCTCGGCGGTGAACAGCAACTCGGCCGCTGCCTGCGCCCCTGACTGCAGCCGCCACTGCTCATCGGCATGCAGCAGGCTCAGCCCGGCGATGAACGACGACTTGCCGGCACCGTTGGAGTCCGAGGGCCCCTGCCCCGCCACGGTGATCAGCCCACGGGCGGTGATCGGCACCGGGTGAGTCGACAGCCGCGAGACGTTGACCATCTGGATGCCGGCGAGGACGCGCGCTCCGACGATGTCCTCGACGACTCCGTCCGACAGCACGGCTATAGACGTCAACGCTACCCTCCCACGCGGTTGTGCCGGCGTTCCCGGATCGCTGCGGCCAGCGGATGGTCGGGTGCCGCGGCGAGAATCAACTGGTCCTGCACCTGCTCGCGGGCGGCCGGCGTCAGCCGCGACAACTGTGGGCCGGGGACATAGCCGCTGTCGTGGTCGCCGCCGCGGACCGTTCGGACCAGCCCGCATGCGGTCAGTCGGCCCAGGGCCGCTCTGACCTCGCCGACCGGCACCTTGCTGTCACGGGTGAGGTCCTGCAACGTGGTTGGGTACGGGCTCTCCCAGGAGTCGGCGGCGATCTGCTCCTCGCTCCGCGGGATCGCCACTGAGTGGACCAGCACCAGGACCAGAACGGCCCGGTCGGCCAGTGACAGCGGCTGCCACCCGGTCTCGGTGAGCTCAGTCCGTACGGCGTCGTCGAACCCGGACGTGAAATGCAACTGGTCGACCGTCACCAGTGTCCGGCCGGTTCGGCGAAGTAGCGCCTCCAGCCGTTCACGGCTCGTCGCGTCGCGCAGCGCGGGCAGGAACTGCCGATGAACCGGACCACTGCCGTGCTCCAGCAGCGCGTACGCGGCTTCGACCAGCTCCCGCTGCCGATCGGGCAACGTCCCGAGCACCTCGTCGAAGATCGAATTCGGGCGGTTCACGACCCCTCCGGCCCGTCCTCGGCGGTCTCAGGGATCAACCGCCACAGCTCCCGAAGCGTGCTCAGCTCCAGCGACCCGAAGGACGCGATCCGTGGACCGATGCGCACCGTGTCCGCTCCCTCCAACAAGACCCAACCGGACACCGATAGGCGCCGGAGCCCCGCGGACAGCAGTTGCTGACGACTCACCTTGTTGCGGCCCGGCACCAGCCGTTGCAACACCTGACCGACATGACCGGTCGAAGCCGGCAGCCCGGGCCACGGATTCGTCGTGGGATCGGGCCAGCAACACCGCAAAGTCGCGGCCAGTACTCGCAGAGTTCCCTTGCTGTCCATCATCGAGGAGCCCGGCACCCCGTACTCGATCAGAACAGCCGGTCCCGCACTGTCGGGCAGGTTCGGGATCAGCCACACCGCCTTGGCGTCAGCCTCCACCAGACGACGCAACCCGGCAGGTGTCGGCCCACCAGCGGAGACCTGCTGCGGACCGCCGGACCGGATCCGCGCCCACCACAGGGCCGCATCCCGCTCGTTCACGCCGCCTCCTGCTGGTCCCGGTGGAACCAGCCGTCGGAGACCCACGTCCGCGTGGACGTCACATCGACACGCCACCCATCGCCCCAGGTCACCGTGTACGGCAACTCCGGGCGTAGATGAATCGCGGTCACCTCCGACAACACTCGCCGACTGGACGGCCAGTCACCCGCATCGGCGAGAAGCTGCGCCACCGTGACCACATCCCGCCCGGCAAGCAACTCCTCCGCGCGCTGAGCCAACCGCGTCGCCTCCGGGTCGACGTCGACTTCCGTCGGCGGAGGCTCCTCGTCGACCCGCGGTCGCGGCGGCGGCACCCGGCCAGTGTCGGATTGCAGCCCTTCCTCCACCGCGTCCAGCAGATCGTCGGCGGTGAAGAACGGCTCCGGCGCGTCGAAGAGCAGACCGTCCAGCGCCTGCGCCAGTCCCTCGGTACTGCTGTCGCGCGCAAAGGTGCGCCACCGCTCGGTCGGTAGCAAACCCAGTGCACGCGTCTTGCCGGCGTGCGCCAGCAGCCGCCCCGCCGCAATGTTCAACGCGTCGCGATAGGCCGCCAGCGCCATCCGGAGCTGCGTACACTCCGGCAACAACTGCGGATGCCGGTCCGCGGCCGCATTGTGATACACCCGCGCCTTGTCGAGCAGGTCGCTGTTACCCAGCAGCGGCTGCGCCTGCGTCCGCAAGGACTCGACTGTTGCCGACTTCGCCAACTGCATGATCGGATTCGCCAGCAGCCGGAAGACCGTCGTCATCTCCAGCAACTGCTCGCGCACCACCTCCGGGGTCGTGTCATCGTCGTCCAGCGCCAGCCGGGCCATCGACAACATCCGGTGCAGCCCCGCCTGGCCCCCGATCTGCGACAGCCGGCGCAGAAAGAGCAACATCACGTACGGCGCGAACGTCGCCTGGTAGAACAACTCGTGCGGCCGCTCGTTGACCCGGGTCACCGCACGGTACGACCGCAGCACCTCGAACCGGCGCCGGACCAAATCCGCCGGCACCGCCGGACATGCAAGCACGACCTGTTCGATCGTCATCCCGGCTGGCCCCGCGTCAGCAAACGCCTGCAAGATCGACTCGTCGACCCCGACCGAGTCCGCATCGTCCACCATCGCGTTGGCGTTCCGCGCCAGCACCGCGAAGACCTGCCGGTAGATCCCGAGAACAGCCGATTCGGCAGCGTAGTCATCGAACGTCAAGGCCGCTGCTTCGCTCATAGGAGGTCGACAATATCGCGACCAGCCAGCAAGCAAGAGACCCTTCATCTGCGGGATGCGATGCGTGTCGTGTTGCGCGATGTGGGTTCTCGCCGAAGGGCCGAGCATGCCTGAGACGGAATTCGGACTGGCACCGTCCGATCCGGATCAGAACGACATCGCCGGGCACGTTAAGCGCGCCTACGAAGACTCCAGCGGTGTCGACAGTTGGAGGTGCTTAGAGAGCGGCACAGCGTGGTACAAGTAGTGACCAACGCGTAGCGCCGATCGTCCACGCCGCCCGTCGTCCCGAGGAGCACCGGCTGTGCCGCCCACCCTGTACCGCGACACCGGTTACTCGTTGAACCACCTGATCGAGGACATCAAAGTCGGACGCATCGGCCTGCCCGACATTCAGCGGCCCTTCGTCTGGTCCGCCGCCAAGACGCGGGATCTGTTTGACTCGATGTACCGCGGCTACCCCATTGGCACGCTGATGTTCTGGGAGACCGGCGCGGAGGTCGGCACCCGCCAGATCGGCTTGGAGTCCGCCAGCCGGGCACCGCAACTCTTGATCGTTGACGGTCAACAGCGGTTGACCTCACTTTTTGCTGTACTCACCGGCCGTCCTGTCCTCACCAAGTCGTTCGAGCAGCGCCGCATTCGCATCGCCTTCCGCCCCGAAGATCAAACCTTCGAGGTGACCGACGCGGCCATCGAGCGCGACGCTCACTTCATCCCGGACATCACGACGCTCTGGTCGAGCGGTTACAAGACCACCGTGCGTCAGTTCTTCGACCGGCTGGACCAGGCGACGGACCAGGATCTGTCAGACACGTTCAAGGACGATCTTGAGGAACGCATCGACCGCGTGCGCGACCTGCGCGAATTCCGGTTCCAGGTTGTCGAGCTAGGCGCGTCGGCCGACGAGGAGCAGGTCGCCGAGATCTTCGTCAGGATCAACTCCGAGGGCGTCAAGCTCAACCAGTCCGACTTCATCCTCACTTTGATGTCGGTGCACTGGGAGAAGGGCCGCCGCCAGCTTGAGGACTTCAGCCGGGCTGCCGTCGATCCCACTGTGACCGGCCCCAGCCCGCGCAACCCGTTCCTCGACCCCAGCCCAGACCAGCTGTTGCGGGTTGCCGTCGCGGTCGCGTTCCGGCGCGCCCGGCTACAGCACGTCTACAACATCCTGCGGGGCAAGGATCTTGAGACTGGCCGGGTCAGCCCTGAACGCCGCCAGCAGCAGTTCGAGCGCCTGGCCGCAGCGCAGGAGAAGGCGCTCGACTTGGCCAGTTGGCACGAGTTCCTCAAGTGCGTAGCCAATGCTGGCTTCCGCAGCCGCAAGATGATCACGTCGGACAACGCTCTTCTGTTCAGCTACACGCTATGGCTGATCGGCCGGCATGACTTTGGCCTCGACGTGTCGGCCCTGCGTCCGGTCATCGCACGGTGGTT
This sequence comes from Micromonospora sp. D75, assembly GCF_018070405.1. Taxonomy (NCBI): domain Bacteria; kingdom Bacillati; phylum Actinomycetota; class Actinomycetes; order Micromonosporales; family Micromonosporaceae; genus Micromonospora; species Micromonospora sp. D75. The sequence goes on along the minus strand of NZ_JAGPXV010000001.1, from coordinate 20,302 downwards.
CTTCATGGCGCACACCACCGGCCGCTATACCAGCTCACCGGAGTCGCAGCTCGAATCCGACCTGGGACGAATCGCGGGCCTCTCAACCGGCGACGCTGCCGCCTTTGTCGCGGAACTGGACCGCATCGTCGCCGCGAACTTCACCGGGGACTACTGGGACATCTCACTGCCGAACCGGCTGGACACCTCGTCGTCCCGCTCCCCGGTGCTCTTCGCCTATCTCGCCGCGCTGAATATCCTCGACGCCGAAGTGCTCTTCAGTGACCTGCGCGTGAAAGATTTACTAGATCCCTCAGGTGCGGCGCCGCGCTCCATTGAGCGCGACCGCCTGTTCCACCGCAAGCACCTTGAGTCACTGGGTATCTCGGGGACGCGGCAGATCAACGCGATCGCGAACATGGCGTACGTCGAATGGCCGGCAGCTGAGCGCAACAACGCTGACGCCCCGCGCGACTACCTACCCCGCATCGCGGAGGTGATCGATCCGGATACCCTGACCCGGCAGTCCCGCTGGCACGCACTCCCAGTCGGGTGGGAGCAACTGGACTACGCCACCTTCCTCGAGCGACGCCGCCAGCTCATCGCCCAGGTGGTCCGGGACGCCTTCAACACCCTCGCCGGCGAGCGCAAGAGATACGTGCCGGCGACCGCCGAGGACCTGATCGCCGCGGGTGAATCGCAGACCACGGAGTTCAAGTCCAGCGGCCGATGGAACCCCCACACCAGCCAGTACGACCCGAAGCTTGGGCAGATCCTCGTCAAGACCGTGTGCGGCTTCCTCAACGCTGAGGGCGGCATCCTGCTCATCGGGGTCGAGGACGACGGCCAGGTCCTAGGCATCGCGGACGACTTCACCACGCTCGGCACGAAGCAGAACACCGATGGTTACGAGTTGTTCCTCCGGCAGCTGCTCGACGACAACCTGTCCACTTCGACCGCGCAGACCGTACGCATCCGGTTCCCCCAGGTCGCGGGCAAGACGATTTGCCAAGTCAGCGTCGCGGCATCCGGCCGAGCCATCTTCGCCAAACCGGCCAAGGGCGGCGCCGGCGCGTCAGATTTCTGGGTCCGTGTCGGCAACGCGACGAAACAGCTCCACGGCGACGACCTCATCAAGTACCAGGAAGAGCACTGGGGGTGAGATAGACATCAGACCGCACAGGGTCACCCGGTTTCCCTGCATGCTTCCTACTCCCCTGCTGTCCGGCGGCACTACACTGTAGATGGATAGCAATCCAGAAGATTATCGGCGTGAAGTTCCGCCGGCGACTCGGAGGTTTTGGGCCGCGCCGGAAAGCATGCCGAGGTGCCCATCCCTGATATCACTCCTCCTGTTCATAGCGGCTACCGCGACGGCGCGCGCGGTGGTTGCCCAGGCATGGAGCCCTCGCGGGGAACGAGGAGACTTGAACCCAAAAGAACCTCTTGTCGAGCCCCCTCAGAACTTGTCATTGGTTGTCAAAACCCCTTGTAACGGAAAGTAGCCGGATCGGGCTTGTCATTACTTGCCTGAAGTGGTCGCTGAGCTGCAAGGACGTCACTGAGCCCTCACGACTCTTGTCACTGTTCGCCGATATTTGGCTTGGGTTTTCGGGGGGTAAACGGGGGGCAAGGTTGAAACGTCGTCACGTCTGGCCGTCTATCAATCGGTCCTGCCAGCTTCATAGGTCGTGTACCGACCGGACTTGCGGCAGCCCGTCCTCGGTCAACACGATCGTCACCGGGACCTCACGCGGTGGCGGCCTCTCGGTGGTATCCCGCAAGCTGCGGTGCGCGGGACATTCGCACGATGGCTGCAGCGGGTCCGGGCACCCGACGAGGGCAGACATCAGCCGCTGGACCCCGTCGACGTCGACCGGCCACAACCAGTCCATGTCCCACGGCTCCTCCCACGGCGGGTGGAAGCAATCGTGATCAAAGCGCACCAGAAGTCCAGCACCACACTCCGGGCAGGCCACCACGCTGCTCCAGCGATAGTTGACCTCGTGCCCCGAGGCACCGTGCGGAACGCCCCAACTGCTGATGAGCACCACCGTGCGCTGATCCGCCCGGCACACGACGCAGATGCCCATAGCCGCCCTCCCCTGCCGTACCCCCGTAACCACACCGTAGAGATCGACGACAACCCACGGGACGGGGCGAAGGAGGCGAACGCTGCGAGGGTCGAGATGAGGTGGGCTCGGTACCGTGACGAGGTGATTCCGAGTTGTCCCGACTGCCACGCCGCAGGCGTCCCCCTGCTCTTCGGCCTCCCGGCCCCGGAAGCCAGGAAGGCCGCAGCCGCAGGCGAGCTTGCGCTCGGCGGATGCATCCTCCCCGAAGAACCGGTACCGAACTGGCAGTGCCCACGGCAACACCGATGGCACGACGCCGATGAGCGGACATGGAACACGCAACTCCTAGATTAGAGGGCATCTGATCCGTGTAGCGGTTGATTCACATTCGGCCGTGGCATCGGCCGCTGCGGGTCGTTGATCGCGGCGTGGGTGCGAATCGGCGTGGGTATCGGTCGGACTTGTCGGATGAGCGGTGGGCGTTGATCGAGCCGGTGCTGACCGCGTGGCGGGCGGCGCGGGTGGGTTGGGGATCAGCCGGCCGGTGCATGACCTGCGGGAGATCGTCAACGCGATCCTGTATGTGGCGAGGACGGGTATCGCGTGGGAGTACCTGCCGCATGACTTCCCGCCGGCGAAGACGGTGTACGACTATTACGCCAAGTGGGCGAAAGGGACCACCCAGCGGATCCACGACCTGCTGCGGGAACGTGTCCGGGTCGCTCGGGGTCGGTGTGGGAGCCCGTCGGCGGTGGTTCTGGACTCGCAGAGCGTGAAGACCTCCTGCAATGTCAGTGAGTCCAGCCAGGGCATTGACGCCGCGAAGAAGATCAAGGGACGCAAGCGGCATATCGCCACCGACACCCTTGGTCTGCTTCTGGCGGTGATGGTCACTGCCGCGTCGGTGCAGGACTCCGCCGGCGGCCGGCACCTGCTCGACACTGTTTCGACCGACCATCCGAGCGTGGTCAAGGCGTGGGTTGACGGCGGCTACAACACCGCGGTGCGGGCGCACGGCGCCCGGCTGGGCGTCGACGTTGAGGTGGTGCCCCGCCCGGAAGGGAAGGGCTTCCACGTCCAGCCACGACGGTGGGTCGTCGAACGGACCTTCGGCTGGCTGATGCAGCATCGACGACTCGTCCGCGACTACGAGACCCTCCCTCAACGAACCCCGAGCGATGATCCACTGGGCGATGGCTAACACAATGAGCCGTTACCTCACCGGGGAATCCACCCCAACCTGGCGAAACGAAACCATCTAACCGGACCAACCTCGCCAACCGAGATCAGATGCCCTCTTAGAGGTCCTAACTTAATGATGTTGGGCGTAACCGACCGGATGTGAGGGTCGTTTCGTCTGGACGTGAGGAGGGGTGAGCAGCCGCCGTGGATTGCTACGGACGAGCTCCGGACCGAGATCGCGCCGCTGCTGCCACCCGACCACCACGCCGGCAGCAGTTTCCGGGCCGTAAGCCGCTGGATGACCGCAAGGTGTTGTGCGGGATCCTGTTCGTGCTCTACACCGCGATCCCGTGGGAGTACCTACCTCAGGAACTCGGGTTCGGCTCAAGGATGACCTGCTGGCGTCGGTTGCGGGGCTGGCTGGAACGACGCCAGCGTTTGGCAATGACTGCACGAGGTGTTGCTGGGCGAGCTGCGGGCCGCCGACCAGCTGGACATGTCGCGGTCGGCGTCCCCCTCGCCACGGCGCTGACTGGCGGCAACGCCATGACGTCACCCAGCTCATGCCCCTGGTCGACAAGATTCCCGGATCAAGGGCATCCTCGGCCGGCCCCGACAATGACCCGAGCGGCTCTACGCCGACCGCGGCTACGACTACGACTGCTACCGCTGGGACCTGCGGGCCAAGGGCATCACCCCGGTCATCGCCCGACGCGGCTTCGGCCACGGCTCAGGACGCTGGGTCGTCGAGCAGACCATCGCCCTGCTGCACTGGTTCCGCCGCCTCCGCATCCGCTGGGAGATCAGCGACGACATCCACGAAGCCTTCCTCACTCTCGCCTGTGCCATCATCTGCTGGCGCAGACTCCGACGCTCAAAGAGTGAGGAGTTGCAAGTCGAGGACCCGCGATCTCAATGGTGACCTTCCGCTGATTGTCTGCCCGGGGACGTACTGGGGACATAGGGCTGATGGAATCTGGGCAGGCGGGGCTTGACTGGACGCCCCGATGAGCGAAAGGGAAGCCATGGACACTGGCAACAAGTTCGTTCTGTACCCGAACGGCCAGATGCACACCTACTACGGTGGGGTGGGCCACCCCGACGGCTTCGGCCACGGTCACTACAACCACCAGAACGGCTACAACCGGCCCCCGGTCGCGGAGAACCCGCTCGGCTGGACCGCCATCATCGGAGCGGTCGGCAAGCCGAACATCGACGTCGGCGGCTCGCCTTGGTCTTGATATAGGTAGTTCTTCCTTCCGGCCGACACTGTGTTTGGGACGGGCTTCGCGTAAGCGGAGCCCGTCCCGTTACTTGCCGAACCTCGCCCTCGTCTAGAGAGGGAGAACGGTCTTAGCACTGCACTGAAGGGGGCCAGGCTACGAAGCACTGCGCCTGTACATTCTCCTTTGATAGCCGGCTGACGACTGCGGCGACACATCCGGTGGTGTTGGTTGCGGTCAACGGTGACTACCCGTGCACCATGTGGGTTCGTCTATGGCTGGGAGTGTCACGTGGCTGTTCGAGTCAGGGATGGTGACTGGAGCTGCATGCGAACTAGCGGGCGAAGACGTCTCGTGCTTCGAGCGTTGGCGATTGAAGTACAGGTGCCGACGAGCGATACGCATCGCGGGGCAGGCAATTCGGATGAGCGCGATGAGGCAGGAGAGGATATCGGCAACGAAGGCCAAATCCGGCAGCAGATTCGTCATGTCGGTAGCCTGAACCACGGACATCCCGCTTACGTCTCCGGCCATCGCCAGCGGAAGCCGATGACAGTCTGCTCCACGTAAGGCAGGCATATGCTTGCCGTACCAGACGGCTGAAGCTGCACCTTCCGATCTTCTACTGGCTGGCCAAGTATGTGATCTGCCCAAACGGAAAACCAGACATATGTGGGGAAAACCGGCGGCGCGAAATGGACCGCGAGAGTGACGTTCGCTGTGCGTCCGCGTGCTGGGCGACGTACCTCGGTGACGCCGTTGCCGAACTCGTAGCGGCTGGCGTACTCCAAGCCAGCACGTTCGCCAGCGCCGAGAACGTGCTCCAGCACGATGTCGTCCGCTATCAAGCCGTCGGCGTACTCGTAGTGCCGGCCGATCCGGCCGCCGTGGATAACGTCGATCTCAGTTACAGAGGACTCATGGTTGAACAAATAGCTGTCGACGCCGTCCTCCTTGGCCTCGATGCACTGAACGGTCCGGCGCAGGGCGAGGTTGCGCTCGCCGTCAACGTAGTACCGCTCAAATAAGGACACCGTTCTGTGCCATTGCCGGCGAGCCATACCTCGGGGGACGGACACGGTCTGCGCGATACCCTCGGCGCCCGAGTAGGTGCGCCACAACTCCCGCTGATCCTCCTCCGCCATCGCGAAGGCGTCGATGAACTGCTCCAACGTGGAAGCGGTGAGTCGCTGGCCAGTCAACGCGCGGTTTACGAGATTCTTCAGCTTCAACGGTAGCGTGAGCTCGGTGTCTGGCCGGACGCCCTCCTCCCAAAGATGAAGCGCGATCACCTTTGCTACGGCTCGTTGGTTGATCTCGCCGCGTTGTCGATCTCCATGCACCCGCCACGCCCGTACGTAGGCCGGCCGGCTTCCTAGCAGCTGTCGCAGCAGCGCCCCGGTCGCGGCCACGCGCCGCTGCTGACCGTTGGCGTCCATCCACGTCTCCTTCCGGGGACGTACTGGAGACACTTGGGTGATGTGATGCGTGGGCAATTGTAGTGAAGTGAAAACGCGAGACGCCGCCGCCGTCAAGACGATTTGGAGGACATCCCCTCACCCGTTCGGAGGATTGCCAGACTGTCGGCCAACTTGTTGGGCGGGCCGCGATCGGGTACGTCGCTCAGTGACGCTCAAGCATATGGTAACAATCCGCCATTCGTGCTGCTCTACTTATCGTCCTGCTGTGAGTTCCTTGGAAATCGCGGCTCGAGCGAACGTGTAAAGGTGTGAGGGACAGATGGGATGCGGGAATAACGAGGTCGGCCGGGAACACTTGTCATCCGACCCGGTCCCGGTTGAACAAGTCGTGGCCGATCTGATCAAGGCGGCGCCTGTAGTGCCTCCGCCTCCGGTCCGCCTGCCGCGTGCACCGGAGAGCAGGCGATGGGGCCGCGAGCGCGTGGATGGAGAACGCCAGGAAGTAGGGCAGATGTACTACTACGGCGCAAAAGCAGAAAGTCTAGATGTCGAGGCCCCTGCGTCGAAGGTCGACTACTTCATCGGGCCAGACAAGCAGCCGACCGTGGACCCGAACCGGCACATCCACGTCATCCACAATGAGAAGGATAAGACCGTCATTCTTGTCGTGACTGATCGGACTTGGAGCGCGAACAGGGCAGACCAACACCCGATCAGGATCGAACTTCCGGACGATCCACCCGGTAACGCCGTCAACCAATGCATCTCGGCGCTGGTTGATGTGATGAACGCACTTCCACGCGGTCCGCGCGAGGAGCAGTGGCCGTGACGGCGCTCACCGAAGCGAATCCAGTCGCGCAAAGCCTCGGGCGGGTCTACGCGATCTCCTGGCCCGCAGAGGTCGCCCGGATGCTGATCACTCCCCACGGAAACGACTCCGCGATGTCGCTGCCGGACGCGTACGCGCTGCTCGCCCGCTTTGGCGTAGACCTTCCGCAGGGGCTGCTTCCGCTAGCCGTTGTCGATGAGGGCTCGATCGCCTGTGCGGCGCTCACCGAGTGGGGCCCCGCCCGTGCTGGCGACGTGCTGCGTCTGCACCTGGCCGACGTAGACCCCATGTTTCAACTGCGCCTGCTGGACGTCGACCCGCTCGCGTATGTCTCGTCGATAAACGAAGAGCTGGCAGCTCATGGGGAGGGCCTTCGCCGGATGCTCGACGAGATCGGGCCGGCGTACGAGGAGACATACCTGCGCGTGGAGAAGCGGCCACGCGACTTCGTGGTCCGTCCGGTCCGCATCGCCTGCCAGAACGTAATTGTCGGCTTGGCCGCGATCGCGCAGGACTCCGCATTCGACGGCCTGTCAGTGGTCGCCTGGCAAACCTGCGAGGTGCCGCACGTCGCCGCGCACGAGGGCAACCGGGCGCTGGCCGCGCTGACACTGTGCGACGCGTTCCGCAACGGCGGCACCATGGAGATCCGGTTCGACCGGGACGCCCGGGTATTGGCGAACAACCGGCAACGGTTCTACCGCGGGCATCCGGAGAGGCGGGTGCCGGCGAGCCTGCGCCGGTTCGGCCGGACTGTTGGCGCGCTCCTCGGCGCCGAGGACCCGGCCGCGATCACCCCGGTCGAGGCACGGGATCTCTTCCTAGCGATCACCCCGATGCCGGACCAGCTCGCCGCCCATGTTCGGATGGCGATCACAACGTACGGGATCAGCCCGGAACGGATCTGCTTCACGCTGTTGTCGCAGGTGTGGCGAGAGATCGAGCTGGACTACCTGTTGGCGACCACCGCTCGGGTGGCGTCCATCCTGGCCGGCGGTGCATCGTGGCAGCAGCGCGGCGCGCGGCAGCCGGAGTCCGTTGTGTGCCGCGCCGCAGTGATGATCGGGATGCTGTTCAGACGGCTCAACTCGACCGATGCGGCCGGGGCCGGTCCTGGCGAGACCCGGGTCGTCGAGGACCGGAACAACGGGGTCACCTGGAGCATCGACGACGAGACCGGCGTGGTGACCTTTAGTGGCCTGCCACGAGGTGGAACAGTTCCCTGGACGCACGGCGTGACCTGCGATGGCACGCTGACCGTCCGACCTTTTGGGCCGCCGCCCGCGCCAGGTGTGGTGGATGCGGTGGTGGTGCCCGCCGACGTGGCGGCGCCGGAGTTGCCCGCCGGTGTGGCGCTGCTGCGCTGCCCGGAACGGCTGCCCGACATCGACAAAAGCATTGAGGCCCGGTTGCTGAGTTCGAGGATTTCCCGCTGATGGCGACCGAGGCGGCCTACCTGGCTGGGGTCGTAAAGGACGACACGCTCGCCCGGCTGATCGAGGACATCGAGTCGGCGGCTAGCCGCGCCCGTAAGGCGGAGCCGGGTGACCGCACCGACATCGCCCGGTTCGAGGCGCTGATGACGCGCCTGGAGCAGCGAGCCGCAGGCGTTGACCGTGCGGGGCGATTGCCGCTGCCGGACCCTGCAGCCTACGCGGAGGTCACTCTGGTGGGGGATGATCCTGCTCGGTGGCCGGGCGAAATGCCGGCCAGCGTGCGTGCGGCGGCCACCGCCATCGTGGCGCGGGGACTGGTGCCCGTGCTGGTCGTGGAACCGCTGGATGCCGGCGTCACGGCGAGACCGGGTGACGCGCAGTCCGCGCCGGATCCCGCCGAGCGCTGGGATGCCGGGGGCGCCCGCGGCCGTCGGGCCGTCGAGGCGCGGTTCCGGGCGCAAATCTGCGAGGCACTGTCTGGGCCCAAGCCGCGGCCGATCGCGCCGAGCGGCATTAACAACTCGGTGGTAACCGAGATGCTGCGAGAGTTCGCGGACGCCGAGCCAGGCGTACCGGCGCGTCGCGTACCGGTGGAGTACCGGGACGGGTCGCGGTCAGCGAATCCGATGCCGTTGCGGGCGCTGCCGCTGCGCGGCCAGCTGGAACCGAGTGACCTCACGCTGCGGTTCGCCTTACTGTCCATCCGGCACACCGAGATGGACGCGGTGGTGGACGGCGCGTGGCTGCGCAACGCGGAGATCTCCCGGCCACGCCCGGCTGCACAGACCGACGACCTCGTCTACGACATCACCCGGCAGCAGCTCGACGAGCTCGCCCGGCACGGCTCCCGCGTGCGGCTCGACCTGTACCAGACCGGTCTGGAGACCGCGGTGGTCGGGTTCTACAAGGCGCTCGCCGACCATCTGCTGGCGCATCCGCGAAGCGTGGCGGTGCAGCCGATGTACTACGACGGCGCCTCACCGGCCGGCGAGCGGGACCGCTCGGCCGGGATCACTGTCGACAGCGCGCCGTTCCGGAAGGGGACGCCATGGACGATGTGACCGAGCGGCACCGCGGCGCGTCCACCTCGCACATGCGGGCGTTCGTCTGCAAGGAGTGCCAACGAGAGGTCGAGCGGCTGGAGCGGGAAGTCGCCACGCTGGAGCAGGCATCAGGGCGAAACTGCAAGCGGCTGGCGAAGACGCGTGCCGACCTTCAGCGGCGCCGCGACAAGGCCACCTACAACGAGAACTGGGCACGCAACGTTATCGAGCGGGGCGGATCGCGGTCGGACCGGTGCCGGGAGCACCGGCAGCGGCACCGCACGTATATCCAAGGCATAGCGGTGGCCTACATCGACCTGGAGACGGTGGGTGAGATCGCCGACCGCACCAACCCGACTGGGCCGCTAGGCGGGTCGGGCCCGTTACCGACGGTGCACGAAATCGTCGAGAACACCAGCTACGACCTGCAGAAGGTCAACGTCGGCATGACCGACGAACACATCGTCGAGATGATCCGGCTGTTGCGGGAGCGGCGGGTGCTGATCCTTAAGGCGGGGACCGGTACGGGGAAATCGACGTTCGCGCCGTACCGGTTGATGGACCCGCCGTCGGAGTCGCAGACCGGCCTGCCAGCGGATGCCCCGTTCGGTCGCCTCACCGAACTTGGGCCGATCATCGTGACGGAACCGCGAGTGCAGGCCGCGGTGGGGGTGGCCACGTTCGTGGGCGCGGTGATGTCCGGCGCTGGTGGGGTCGGCCCCGGCTACCCGGTGGGCTATCAGGTCTCCGGGGACAGGGCCCACGACGAGGCATGCGAGCTGATCTACGTCACCGACGGCACGATGATCAACTGGCTGCGGGAGGGGCGGCTCAGCCGGATTGGCACGGTCATCGTCGACGAGGCGCACGAGCGCAGCACCAACATCGACTTCATCATGGGTTTCCTGCGCCGGGAATTGGACCGTTACCCGCACCTACGGGTGATCATCACCTCCGCGACCTTCAACGCCGAGTTCTACCAGGAGTTCTTCGGCGGCCCCGACGTCGGACACGTGATGGAGGTACCGGCAGAGAAGTCCTTTGGCTACGGCATGCCGCTGTTCCCCGCCCTCGACACGCCGGAATCCGGCGAGGACGACGTGCTGGAGCGGTGGCGCGATGAATCGCTGCCATTGTCGGGCCAGCACCCCCGCGACGAGAAGGAGTTCCTGCGTCGGCACTGGCCCACCCGCCACGCGCCGCCGCTTGGCGAGGACGACGTCCTCGACCCGGACGACATCGGCTACCGCGAGGACGTCTGGCACACCACAGCCCAACTGCTGGACCTGCGCTACACCAGCCAGGTGCCGGCCGCACGGTGGCGCGAGCGGATGCCCGCCGAGATGACCGAGTTCATCGTCCGGTTGACCAAGGGCCTAGACGAACGCGGCATCTACGGTGACATCCTGGGCTTCCTGCCTACTCGGCGGACCATCGATCCGGTCTGCGCAGAGATCGAACGGCAGCTCGGCCGGGCGTACGAAGGACACGTCTTCCCGCTCATCTCCGCGCTGGGCAAAGAACAGCAGCGTGCCGCCCTGGCCAAGCGTCGCAAGGGGGACCCCCGCAAGATCGTCATCTCGACAAACCTGGCCGAGACGTCGTTGACCGTCGAGGGCGTCCGGTTCGTCGTGGACAGCGGCGTCATCGCCCAGTCCGAGTGGGATCCGGAACTTGCCAAGGGCGACATCCCGACCAAGCCCCACAGCCAGGCCGGCATCAAACAGCGCTGGGGGCAGGTCGGCCGAAAGGCGCCCGGCTGGGTGTTCCCGCTCTATACCAAAGGGCAGTACCTCGACCTTGCCGAGGACACGCCGCCTGGCTCTACCCGGGAGAACCTGGAAGCGCTGGTGATGACCGCCCGGATGGGCGGCATCGATGACGTACTCACCTTCCCCTGGCCCGCGGCGTTCGAGCCGACCACGACCGAACTCGACGACACCGCCCGGCAGGCGATGCGGACCTTTCAGCGCGAGCTGGTCCGCGCCGACGCGGCGCTGCGTGCCGGCGGCGCGGTCGACGGCGATGGTCACCCCACGTCGTTCGGCCGGGAGCTGATCCGGTTTCAGGGGCTGGGTTCCACCGGCAGCGCACTCGCCATCTTGTACGCGGACCGCCTCGCCTGCGTACCTGAAGTCGCCACAGTCCTTGCGCTGCTGGAAGATACCCGCCTCGTCGGCCGTCGTGGTCTCCTGCAGGACGACCCGGAGTGGCCGGACGAATGGCGGCTGGAGGCTGCCGACCGGCATCGCGGCCTCGCTTCGCTCTGTGCCGACGACGCCGAACTGGTGCTGCTGATCGCGGCGGCCTGGGACCGAGCCGACCCGGCGAGCGCCCCCTGGGAACCGTCCAGGGCCCGGGAGCGCTGGACCCGGCAGTGGTGGCTCAACCACGACCTGCTGCTGGAGACCGCGCAGAAACGCCAACAGATCCTCGCCGCCTTGTCCCCGGCTATGAAGGACGAGGTCAAACGCTTCCTTGAACTGTCGGTGATCGACCGAGTCCGCGGCGTGCTCACCCGGTCACTGGCCGGGCACCGGTTCCGGCGCACCGATGACGGGCTCTTCGGCAGGGCCGATCCGCAGGCCGGCGAGGACACCGCGTTCGCGTTAGAGGACGATACCTTAGTGGTGCCCGCCGCCGCCGAGGTGATCGCGCTGCGGCGCCGCGAGGCATGCACAGACAGCCGCATCTCCAACCTGGTCATCGCGCAGCCCTGGGCGCTGGCCGAGCCGGGCTCGGCACAGCCCACCGGCACCGCCGACGCCACCCGAATGGTGGTGGCCGCGTCCCGGCACGCCCCGACTCGGCCCGACCTGAGCCGGCACCTGGCGATCCTCGCGAGTTGGCCGGTCGGTCAGCGGATCCGACTACGCACTTCCACTGCCGGGAAAGAAGCTCCAGAAACCGCCATCGACGAGGTGCTGGCCACGATCGAGCCATTCCCGCAGCCCGTGGGTGAGACCACTCCCGGCCGCCGGCGCCGTAGCCGACGTGCCGACCCTGACGACGCCGAGGCCACCCGAGCCGACATCGACGGCGATCTGCGCCCCCAGACCGGCCGGATCGGATACGCCGACGAGCACACGCTGCGCGAGAATGCCTTCCGGCGCAACGATCTTGAGGTCGACGCATACGCGGCCTGTGGCGCATGCCCACGCTGCCTTGCCGGCCGTACCGCCGCATGCGAGCAACTAAGCCGCCGAGAACCAACGGCAGCCGCCCGCGAGGACCCGGTACGCGAATGGCAGGCCGCCGCCCGCCGCGGCATCGACGTGTCCACGCCGCCCGTCGTAGTGCCAGGCCGCACCCTCGACGAGCAGCGCTGGTACGAGGTCACCAGCTACCGGCCAGGCAACGGCGAGGTCGCGGTACAGCTGCGGCCGGACTGGCGAAACGGTGCCCAGGGCAACCCCGCCCAGCACCAAGGCGTGCAAGCGGGCGACCCGATCGAAGTCCGCGTCGGCCCCGCCCTGCGGCACCACGGAGGGGCCCTGCGGTCCTTCGAACGAGTCGACGGCCGGGGTCGGTTCGTGCTCGCCGAGGCCAGCACCCACCGCGCGGACCTACAGGAGAAGCAGCGCGAAATCGCGGTGTCGCTGCACCGCGGCGCGCACGGCCTCCTAGACTCGCTGCAGCCCGGCGCGACCCTGGTCGCCACCGTGATGCCGGCCCGCGCGCGGAACTGCTACACCATCACCCTGCTGGAGCTGCTGCACCAGCATCTCAGCAAGGCATCGCCCGGATCCGGCATCGAGTACCAGGCGCCGGACCCGACCCGGCGGGTCGCCGCCCGGACCAAGCTGTACAACGCCATCGTGTCCCAGCCGCCCAACGACGCAGGATACGCGCAGGCGGTCCTGCTGCATCGGGACTCGGCACGCGGGATCCGGCACCTAGTCACCCTCCCGGCGCGGCCAACAGCCAATGACGAGGCAGCCCCGGCGATGACCATCGGACAGCCGCTGCTGCTCAACCTCGTCCGGGACAAGTCGCGGCTGGACGTCAGCGACCTGGACCTAGCCGAACTGCGCGACATCGTCCGGCATTCGAACCGGCAACTCGACCTGACAGGCGTGGACGACGACACCGAGGACAAGGAGTTCGCACCGCCCGGCGCGGTCCTACTGGCCCGCTCCGACAAGCCACTGTCACGGTCCGCAGCGATCCGCCTCGCCCAGCTCAGCGACAACCCGCAATGGGCGAACGAGGTGTGGTCGTTCTGGGCACGATCGCACCACGTCGCCCTCGGCAACGCACCGGCTTACCGCTCGGGCACCCGAACCGAGCCGGTCGAGATCACCGCTGACGTGGTCATCGCCGTCGAGTCGCCGCTGGAGCAGCAGCGCCGGCTGACGTCGCGATACACCGAACAGCATCCGGCCGCTCGGTAATCGAGGCCAGCGCGCTGCGCGTGACCGGCCACGGTGTCTACGTCGAACTCGTCCCCGGCCTCGAAGGGCTGATCCCGATCCGGGAGCTGAGCTGGACGTTCGTCGAGGACCCCGCGACGGTGGTAACCCCCGGCGAGATCATCCGGGCCCTGGTCACCGCCGTGCCCGAGCCACCGAACAAGATCGAACTGTCGATGCGCCAGCTCACCCCGAAACCGTACGTGCGCTACGCCGCCCAGCATCCGATCGGCGAGCTGATCGAGGCGAACGTCAACCGGATCATTGATAGCCATGTATTCGTCGAAGTCGAACCGGGCGTCAACGGCGTCGTGCACATCTCCGAGCTCTCGCACCAGCGGGCGTCCGGATGCGCCGACGTAGTCAGTGAGGGCGACACCATCGCCGCCAAGATCATCGGGTACGACGACCGACGCGAGCAGGTCGAGCTTTCGGCGAAACGGCTCCAACCGAGCCCGTACGAGTCGTTCCGCGCGACGCACCCCGTACACGCCACCGCGTACGGAATGGTCGACTCCGCCACCCCTACCCACGTGTACGTCGACCTCGGCGACGGCGTGATTGGCGTCGTCTACGTCCGCGACCTGGCACACGAACGCGTCGAGGACGCCGCCACCATGGTCCACAGCGGCGAGACGATGATTGCACTGATCAAGGGCTACAACGACCAGCGTGAACAGGTCGAACTGTCCCGCAAGGCCCTCATACAGAAGCCCTATTCGGCGTACCGCAATCGGCAGAGTGCTGGCGACCGTGTCGACGGCGTGGTCATCCGGGTCGCCCACCCGTTCGTCCACCTCGACCTCGGAGACCAAGTCACCGGCCGGATCCACGTCAGTGAACTCGACCACACCCGGATCGACGACCTGGCCGCCAGCTTCCCAGTCGGCACCCGCGTCACCGCTCAGATCGTGGAGTTCAAAGACGACCGCGAGACCGTTGTGCTATCTCGCAAGGTACTGCTGCCCCCGCCGTACGAACAGTTCAAGTTGTGGTACGCGGTAGGCGCCGCGGTCCAGGGCACCGTCCGCAACATGAACAACTCGTTCGTCTACGTCGACCTGGCCGGCGGCGCAAACGGAATCATCCACATCAGCCGGCTCGCCACACACCGGATCAACCACCCCAGCAGTGTGGTCACCCTCGGCCAATGGGTGTCGGCTCGCGTCATCGCCTTCAACGACGAGCGGCGGCAAGTCGAACTGTCCCTCCGAGACTGACTGTACTTCGGACCGAAGCGAGCGACCGTCGGTGGTGCTCGCCCGAGACCAAGCGGGCCTCGCCCCGGCCTGGCCTGTCGGCGCGGATCGATGGCCTTGTGGTGACGAGGGAACTCGCCCTCGTGTACCTTTGGGGTTCGACCGAATGTCCATAACCACGCGTCGGCGTCAGGGCTAGTGGCTCGTCATGCAGCCTTCCACGGGTAATCCGGGTGGGGGTCGGGGCTCTGCGTTGATCACCGCGGATGATCGCCTGCCGCGCGTCTCTGCCACGGCACTGAACCGCCCCGGATTCTGTGGAGACCCGGACTTCAACAGAGTCATGAACGGCCTGCGATTGGAAGTGATCGACAACGGCCAGCGGTAGGGGTCACGTCGGATGAGTCGGCCGAGCTGAAGCGGCTGCGGCGGGAGAACGCTGAGTTGCGGCGGGCGAATGAGATCTTGAGAGCCCACGTTGCCCGGCGGGCCGCCCGGCGTGTGCGGTTTCGTTGCTTGGGGTGCGAGCGGAAGATGGTAACGCAGGCATTCAGATAAGATCCGTAAACTCCATCGAGTAGTTCTTCCCAGGGTTGTGGCCGCTGGCCAAAATATCTCCTGTCATCGCCAGCCGCCTGAGCTCCTCGTGACGCCCCAGCCGGGCCAAAAGCTGCAGCAACTGGTTGTGCGCGCGTCCGTCACCAGTCACGACAAGCTCCCGCAGTTCGTCCTCACGGCCCAGCGAACCCCACAACTCGATAAGGCATTCCCGGGCCGGCCGATTCCCGGCCGCTGCCATGGCGCGCAGGTCATCCTCGCGCCCTGCCGCTAGCAAGAGGTTCGCCAAGTCCTTGCTGGCTTCCGGGCAACCCCGTCGTACCAATCCGCGAAGCTCCTTCTCCCGGTTGAGGCGCCGGAGCAGAGCCGTATACTGCCAGACCACCGTCACCTCTCCGCCCGCCGCCAAGTCACGGAGTTCATCCAGGCGTTCCTGTCGAGCTAGTAGCTCAGCCAAGAACAGCAAGGCGCCAGAGTCCGGGCCCTCGTCGGCCCAGGCCCGCAGTTCTGCCTCACGGCCGTCTTCAGCGAGCAGGTGTCCCCAGGCACGTACGGACTCATCAGCCAGGTCGCCCTCCTCCGAGTCGAACAGCGCCTCGTATTCACCCAGAGCCTCGTCCACCCGCCCCAGGCTTTCTAGCAGCCGTGCGAGTTCGAATTGGGCGTTCTCGTCGCCGGCATCGGTGAGGTCGCCAATTGTTGCCCCTCGGCCCTGGTACCCCAGCAAGCACAGGTAAAAGAACTCGCCTGCCGGATCCGCCAGCTCGTAGAGCCTCCGGAGCAGATCCTCCTGCTCGCGTTCAAAGAGCTGCTCAGCCAGGTCCCACCACTGAAGTCCGGTCGTTTCCGCTGCACGCCAATGCTCCAAGACGTCGTCGAACCGATCCTCCTCGATTGCGTATTCGGCGAGCGCGTAGTGGGCCTCAGCGCACCCGCCCGCCGCCTGCTCCCTCAGCAAGTCGTACCGCTGCTGGTTAACGAGCATGCTGACAAGACGCCACCGGGCATCCTCGCTGTGCTCGAACACCCGGATCAACAGCGGACGGGCCGGCTCGACGAACCCAAGCTGGTGAGCACGCCGGCCGAGGCGAGCCAGGTCGTCTAGATCGGTGACATGAGCGGCAAGGATTTTCCACAGCCCGACAGGCACGGCAGCATAGTCACGCCCAATGGCACCATGCTGCTGCAGGTAGTCGGCCACATCGTATCCGGCGATAGTGCCGATCTCGGGGCCCGGCACGGGAAAAATCGCCCGGACCGCGCCACGTAACTGACGGCTTGCATACGCCAGCCCGTCCTCGAACCACGTGGCCGGCGCCTCCGCGAACTGCTCACTCCTGAGGTATAGCGGTGCGGCCGCGGTGAGCAACCCCGCGGTGAGCGGTTCCCGGATCCGAAGGGCACGGAGGTCGACAGCCGCGCTGATCAAAGCTGCACCGTACGGCTGGACGGCCGCCCCGCCCCGCCAGAGGTCCATCAGGTCCGGCGCGCCGGCCAGATGCTGGGCCACACCGTACCGCGGGTCGCCGAGGGCATCGTGGAGCCGTCGATCGCCGCTGGTATTGGCCACGCTCAGCAGAGTCCGCCGCTCCGGCTCACCAAAGTCGTCCGGCACTCGTATCGGTGGTTGCACCGCAAGGGCCAGCGCCTCCCGCATACCTCGCCCCGGATCATCCATCGCGCCTTTCGCCGACTGCGGAACGGCAGTCATCCGCTGATAAGCGTCGCGCCAAACCAAATAGACGACCACGACTGGAGCCGAGCCCTCACCCTCAAGCAGCGTGGCCAAGTCGCCGGCAGTGAGCCCGTCTGGCCCTAGGAGCCGGACTGCGGGCGTGTCGTCGAGCCACACCACCGTACGGCCCGAAATCTGGGCGCCAGCGCGGCGGACCGCCTCCGCGTCGTCCGGTAGAAGAAGCCGCCAGTCGGCGAGCTCCGCCCGGACGGCCTCGAGCAGGCTCCGCGACTTACCCGTGGACGATCCACCGACAACGACCACCATGCCACCGTTCACGGCCACCCGGCGTAGCTGGGCCCGCAACAGGTGGTCGTGCTCCCGCGTCACGTACGGGGGCTGCCCATGTTGGTTAGCACCACTCGCGGCGGGGTGGACACCAACCTGCTCCGGCGGGCAGTCTGCCACGGCGACCACACGCCACGTACGTCGCTCGATGGTCTCCTTAAGCAGCATCGGGGCACGTCTCAGGCCGTACTTTCGCAGCCGGTCCTCAATCAACGGAGCAGTCAGCTCCACACCGAGGTGCTGGACAACCAAGTCACCGATCCCGACAGCTGCGAGAGCGCCGGCCGCACCGTCCAAGAGCTGCCCGGCCAGCAACCCGTTGAGCTCAGCCACATCCCGTTCGCCGTGGCACTCGATCCAGGTGCCACGGAGAACTCGCCATGCAGGTTCGAGGGCCCCGAGGTTGTTCACAGTAGCCAACTCCGAGAAGGCCTCCTGAAGGTCCTGATTGGGCAGCCAGTGATCAACAAAACTGCGAGGGTCACTGGCGCTACGGGCGTTGTCGCACAACTCCTGCGCCACACGCGCCGGAACACTCGAGACCAGATGGAACTCCCGGCCTGCCCTGACGTGGTGGCGGGCATTGTCCCAGATCCCCATGCCGAGCAGAGACCGGACCGTCCAGCCGTTCGCGACGCCGTTCTGCCTCTTGACTTGGTGAACCTCGACGGCACCGGCCCGTCGGTAGGTAAACTCAACACCCTTGGCGAGGTCGCCGACGTCCTCGACGGTCAGTGACCAGCCGCTCCCAGCCAGCACGTGCAGTACGTGGCGAACCGTCCAGGCACCCTCGTACCGGTTGCCGAACTTGTCGGATTCCCCGCCTCGTCTTGGGCTCATAATGCCGGCCATTATCGCGCGTTCCGACCCAGCGTCCTAAAACTGGTTATGACCAGAAGACGACAACGCCGGCCGCGGGCCCTGATTAGCCCTCAGCCGTATCCGGCTGGTCGGAGCTTCTCCCATTACCCGGGACGGTTCCATGGGCTACTGCACTCCGTGGAGCGCCTGGCCGCCGCCACAGCGCAGCAACAACCGCCGGACGCGGCCGGGTGGCAGCACGTCGAGCCGACCGCTAGAGTCGCCCAGGCAGGCAGGTGGCCATGAAGCGTGAACTCGGCACGCGCCCACGGGACGAGGGAGTTGAACCCAACACAACCTCTTGTGGAGTCCCCTCAGGACTTGTCATTGGTTGTCAAGACCCCTTGTAACGGAAAGTAGCCGAAGTGGGCTTGTCATCACTTACCTAAGGTGGTCGTTGAGCTGCAAGGACGCCACCAAGGCCTCACCGGCTCTTGTCACTCTTCGCCAACATTTGGCTTGGGTTTTCGGGGGGTAAACGGGGGGCCAGGGTTGAACGTCCACCACGTCTGACCGTCTATCAACCGGTCCTGCCAGCCTTATAGATCGTGCACCGACCGGGCTTGCGGCAGTCCGTCCTCGGTCAACACGATCGTCACCGGAACCTCACGCGGTGGCGGGCTGCCGGTGGTCTCGCGCAGCCTGCGGTGCGCGGGGCATTCGCAGGATGGCTGCAGCGGGTCCGGGCACCCGACGAGGGCAGACATCAGCCGCTGGACCCCGCCTCCGAATGGCGGCCAGACCCGCTCCTGACCATCGACGACCTCGCGGCCTGGCTGGGCAAGCCCAAGAACACCCTCTACGCCTGGCACAGCCGAGGCAAGGGCCCTCGCGCCATCCGCGTCGGCAACACCCTGCGCTACCGGCGCAGCGAGGTCGAGCGCTGGCTCGAAGACCACACCGACGCGGAGCGGTGAACCATGGCCCGACCTGAACTGGCCATCGGCACCTCCGGCAAAATCCGGATCGAGAAACTCGGTCCGAAGAGATTCCGGGCACGCGCCCGATTCCGCGACTACGACGGCATCACCCGCGACATCGAAGCCACCGACACCACCGGGCCCGCCGCCGAACGGACCCTGAAGGCCAAACTCCGCGACCGTGCCACCCCCACCGAAGACGAGATCACCCGCGAAACGCGCATCAGCGGCCTCGCCGAACTGTGGGTCGAAGAGATCACCGCCGAGGAACGCATCGCGCCACAAACCATCCACCGATACGCGACCAGCGTCCGCACCTCGATCCTGCCCGCCCTCGGCAACCTCCGAATCCGGGAAGCCAGCGTCGGACGCCTCGACCGGTTCCTGCGCGACATCGCCAAGGACCGCCCTTCAGCCGCCAAAGGCGTGAAGGTCGTACTCAGTCAGATGTTCGCTCTGGCCGTACGCCACGGCGCCATCCCCACCAACCCGGTCCGCGACACCGGCCGACTCCGTAAACCCCGCCGCACCGTCGTCGTCCTGTCCGCCGAGCAACTCCAAGCCGTCCGTACGGCGATCCGCGAATGGCAGCGACCGATCCCTGGCAAGCCCGGGCCTCGGCACAGCGGCGACCTGGCCGACGTCGTCGACCTCATGCTCGCCACCGGCGCCCGTATCGGCGAGATCCTCGCCCTCCGCTGGGAGGACCTGGACCTCGCCGCCGAACGACCAACCCTGACGATCTGCGGAACGCTGGTCTTCATCAAGAGCCAGGGCTTCTTCCGACAGCCCTGGACCAAGAGCGACGCCGGCTACCGGAGGGTCGTCCTCCCCCGGTTCGCGGTCGGCATGCTCATGGCCCGCAAACTCACCACCGCGGACAACCCCCACGACGCGATCTTCGCCTCCCGACGAGGCACCTGGCTCTCACCCAACAACGTCCGCCGTCAGTGGCGCCAGGCCCGCGCCGAAGCCGACCTCGACTGGGTCACCCCACACACCTTCCGAAAGACCGTCGCCACCCTCATCAAGGAGGAGATCGATACCAAGAGCGCGGCAGCGCAACTCGGGCACTCCAGCGAGGAGGTCACCGACACCTACTACATCGCCAAGCCGGTACAAGCCCCAGACGTGTCCGGCA